>NZ_KQ959767.1:0-1474 GCF_001552965.1 Corynebacterium sp. DNF00584
ACAGCGATCTGAAAACACACAAATCTGCAGGACACAGCCCTTATCTTCGGTACTCATGGAGAACAATCAGATGGCAATCCTCGGCGACCAACTGATTCAGTGACGTCTGAGAAGGGACCGTACCCATCTGCTGCGGCTTGTCGACTGCCCTCAAAAGACGTACGCCGAAGTTCCTGGTGGGAGACCGCTACCAGAACGGCTTCAGATGGCAATTCTGAAGGCACCGTCAGCTTTAGCCGGCACAGGCGCACGCTACAGGAGTCCTTTCCGGCTTTCGATCAAACCTAGGAAGTAGCTCGTACGATGAACAAAGAAGTCCTCTCATCGAAATGCGACGGTATCGGCTATGTTCAACCTCACTAATTCTTGGAGCGGCGTCGTCAGCACCCACATTTCTAACGCACGCCGTGACTGTTACCGCGTTTGCACGCTGGGGAGGCAATTCTCCGCGGCAATAGCCACCGATTAATGGAGGAAATTGGGAAGTCAAGTGGCTTGCCGATTCCCGCATCCGCACGAAGCGATATACCTCAATAACTTTCAGACTCTTGGTTCACATCCCCCCGGCGGCAAAGTGGCGCGCTACTTACAACTGTGCCTTTACGACTATTCCAGCTGATGCTCATGCTGGCGGTACCGCATGCCGTTAGCTTGCTTGCAACTATAGGTAGACTATCGGCTCGTCAGCTGTTATTGCTCGCTGGCTTACTGGCCGGCGTTCCGCTCGTGTTTGCTCCCAACGACGTAGTGATCAATCGCCTTCAATACGCAGCACAGCTCGCGCTGCCGCTAGCTGCCCTGCACTACGCCACGACTTCGCCAAACCACGGTCGGAACTGAGCGACCACACGAAGTTTTGAGTTGGGCAAGAAGGGTTTTCGCTTCAGTATTACGTCATCCAACGGAGGCTTAGAGGGCTTGCTTCTTTTGCGGTCCTTGCCCAATGGAATGTACTTCTGGCCATCTTGCTGGCAGTTGCCACGTCGTATTCGGGCCGCAAAACATTTGCGTCTGTTGTTCAGCAATAAAGGCAGCTGGCGGGGCTAACGATGAGAATGCCCTGCGGAGCCATTTCCGATGACGTTTCGTGACTACTCCAGAGTAAGCCGAGCAAGGCAGACTCTACGGCTTCGGCGACTGGCTGTTCCGTCGCATTCAAGAACACAGTCGACAACGACTCGACCGGACCAACCAGGATTCTCAATGCGGCCTACAGCAAAGTCACATCGCGAGTACACCACTGATAAGTGCCATGCGCATTTACGTTGGAACCTACCCCAGGTCTATATCAATTACTCTGCGTCACTCATCAACCAGATGACCGGATAACCAAGCTCAAGCACGGTTTCGAGCTCGCTGGCGGGAAGGCGCGGGACAGGTCTGGCTCGAATGACGCTGTGATCGCGTATCAGCGACTGAAGACACAGTTGAGACGACTCTCCGCTACGTGCGTTGAAGTGTGAATGAGTCGTCC
>NZ_KQ959768.1:0-1367 GCF_001552965.1 Corynebacterium sp. DNF00584
CCCACGGTGTCTACTTTCCGGGGGTCGGGCCCGTTGTGTGCTGGTGTGAATTGTTCAACTCTTGTACCCACCCCTGAGAGATCCGCGATGGCCGCCACACTCCGGTATGCAGCCCGTCCGTCTCCGTAAGGGTTAATTGCTTCAGACATGCGCTTGTATTCGGACTCGTTCTCAATGAGTTGCTCTACTTCACCCACGATGACATCTTCATCAGAACCAACGAGGCGGACGGTGCCAGCCTCAATTGCCTCAGGACGCTCGCTATTGTCGCGCATGAGAATGACCGGGATACCCAAAGCCGGTGCTTCTTCCTGAACTCCGCCGGAGTCGGTGATTATTATGCTCGCCCGTCGAAGTAGGCGAGTGAATTGATCGTAGGGTAGGGGTGCAGTCAGAATGACGTTGTTGTTTTCAGCAACCTGGGGTGCGATGCTCTTGCGGATAATTGGGTTAAGGTGAACCGGGAGGATGAAAATGATGTCGGGATAGCTGTTAGCGAGACGCGAAATCGCGCGGCCAATGTGCTCCATTGAATCAATGTTCTCGCGTCGATGGGTGGTCACGACAATGATCTGCTTGTCTGAAGCCGCCACCTTCCCGATGACGGGATCTTCAAAAGTTACGTCCCAGGTGGCGGCTTCGTGGAGAGCATCGATGACCGTGTTCCCAGTGATGACGATGTCATTGCGGTTCACTCCGTCCGCGAGGAGGTTCTCGCGCGCAGATGCTGTAGGAGCGAGATGAAGAGATGCTACGGTAGTAATCAGACGGCGGTTGGCTTCTTCGGGGAAGGGGGAGTCCATGTTGCCAGAGCGCAGACCCGCCTCAAGGTGCACTACGCGGACGCGACGATTGAAGCCCGCGATAGCTGCGGACATGGCTGTGGTAGTGTCTCCTTGGACGACGAGAACATCTGGGGAAATACGTTCCAGCAGTTTGTCGAGGCCCTTGAGGCCGCGAGACATGATGCGGTTGAGTGGCTGATTTTTGTGCATCAAGCTGAGGTCGAAATCAGGCTCAATCCCAAACATGACGTTCACTTGAGTCAGCATTTCCTTGTGCTGACCCGTGGAAACGACGCAAGTTTCGAAACGCTTATCTTTTTTCAGGGCTTTAATCAAGGGGGCGAGCTTGATGGCTTCAGGTCGTGTGCCGTATACGACCATGACTTTTGGCTTTTTCATCCTTGTCCCAGTGATCCTTGCGTAGATGATTTCTGTTTTGACAACTCGCTCAATAATAATCTATTAAGCGACTAGGCAAAAAGTGTTATGTCCATGAGGTTTTTGGACTTGGAGTCCAGCTACTTTGTGGACTCGGAGTCTAGGGACTTGGACCTGACCCCTGTTTGGTGGACACCTGATATC
>NZ_KQ959769.1:0-153012 GCF_001552965.1 Corynebacterium sp. DNF00584
GCTGAGGTAGGAACTAAACCCAGGACGCTTCACTATTTAGGCCCGGCCTTGGATAAAAAGGGCCGACGAAATCGTACTCAGGCATGACTACTTAACTCGTCGAACCGGATAGCGTAGAGGCGTGGAAGTCTTTTCTGATAGGCGAATGATTCGTGACCTTGCGGTGTCGCTTTTGTGCGGAGCGGTGTCTCTCATCGGTAGGGATCTGATGTCCCGGCCGCTCTTTGACTACCTGATTATTGCCTTGGTCGTGCTAGTGCCAATTATTAGCAGGCGGTGGCCGCGTCTGGTGGTCTTCGTTGCATCAGTGGTGCTCTTCGCCAGCCTGTTCCAGGTGGAACTCACCGTGGGCATCATAATCCTTGCGGGGCAGGTCGCCTACATTATTCGCCGCAGGCTGGAAGAGCCGCTACGTCGAATAGTGACTATAGGGATGCTTGCTGCGGACTTTGTCGGCATATTTTGGGTGAGCCAAACGGTACAGGAAGCAACACAGGATATTGCGCGGCGCCTTTTCGTCGTGGGCTGGAGCCTACTGGTCCTTGCGGTATGCATGCTTGTGGGTGAACTGCGTAGGAGAGCAGAGGAAGAACGCACACGGGAGATTTCGCGTGCTTTAGAGAAACAACGCCTGGAATTCGAGAAACGCTCGACGGAACAACGGGCGTTCATCGCACGTGAGATCCATGACGTCGTCACACATTCGTTATCGGTCATAGTTGCTCAGGCCGATGGGGGGCTCTACACCAAAGACACGGAAGCGCAAGAAGAAGCTTTGAAGTCTATTTCCCGCGTGGGAAGGACCTCTTTGAGAGAGATGCGGGGAGTCGTGGGCTTACTGCGCACAGGGGAAAAGCGCGGCACTCAGCCTATGGCGGGATTCGGTGATCTTTCAGAACTCATTAACAGCGTTAGAAGCGCTGGCATTGCTGTGGGATATCGCTGCACAGGAACGCCACCTGAAGAGCTTTCCGCCGCGACGTCACTAAGCCTGTACCGAATTGTCCAAGAGGCTTTGACCAATGCAAACAAACATGGTGGCGGGCAAGCAGACGTACTAGTCGAATGGCTTGAAGGTATCGTCCGCCTTGAGGTGCGCAATGGATATATGGGTGATGTACGAAACGAGGGACATGGCATTGCTGGCATGAAGGAACGAGCGGAATTGGTTGGAGGCACCTTCAACCAGCGCAGTGACGCTGGCACATGGATAGTAGAAGCAAAGTTACCCACCGTAGGAGGAAATGAGCAATGAAAGTCGGATTGGTAGATGACCAGGTTCTCTTCCTGCACGGGATTGCTCAGATCATTAGTTCGCAGCCAGACATGGATGTTATCTGGCAAGCAAACGATGGCGAAGATGCGCTGACCCAATGCGCGGCCACGCCTGCCGATGTGGTGCTCATGGATGTACAGATGCCTGTCCGCGATGGAATTAGCGCCACTGCTGAGATCGCATCCACTCTTCCGGAGACGAAGGTCATCATTCTGACAACCTTCGATGACGAAGACTATGTAGTGTCCGGGCTGCGAGCAGGAGCGAGTGGCTTCGTGCTCAAGGACGCAGAGCCAGAGGAGCTACTAAGAGCGTTGAGCACTGTCTATCGCGGAGACGCGGTAATTTCACCCCGCGCCACTAAGCGCCTTGTCCACAGTATGAGGGATGATTCGACGGACACGCTGAGTATTAGCGGCGCAGACCGTCGGGTACTTGAATCGCTGACTGCCCGTGAACAAGAAATCCTTGAAGCAATCGGGATGGGATGGTCAAACACAGAGATATGTGAGCGGATGTTCATCTCTATGCCGACCGTCAAGACGCATGTTGGACGAGTGCTCGCCAAGACGAGTTCCAGGGACCGTGTACACGCAGCCCTTTTCGCCTATCGCACCGGAGTTGTCTCCCGTGCAGACCTGCTTAGCTCCTAATACCCCGGTATGACTCGCAAAATCGTGCCTCGCGGCGATGTGCGGCGTAGGCGTGCCGGGAAACAATTGAGTTATGAGCACAGAATATGTTGTCGAAACTCAGGGTTTGACCAAGGAATATAAGGGATTCAAGGCCGTCGACGGCCTTGATATGGCAATCGGCCACGGTGTCGTCCACGGATTATTGGGGCCGAATGGTTCGGGCAAGTCCACGACCATGAAAATGCTTTTGGGTCTGGCAAAGCCGACTGAGGGAAGCATCAGTTTGTTCGGCGAGCCTTTCGGGCCTAAGACGCGCAGCCGGGCCTTGGCCCGCACTGGCTCTCTCATCGAGCAGCCGTCGGCCTATTTGCATCTCACCGGGCGAGAGAATCTGCGCATCGCTGCGCGACTTCTACGCGCTGGAGCAGACGACGTGGATCGCGCAGTGCACCTCGTGCGGCTGGAAAAGCAGCTGGACAAGAAAGTTGCGAACTATTCCTTGGGCATGAAGCAGCGCCTCGGCATCGCAATGGCTATGATTCGTAACCCGCAGCTTCTGATCCTTGATGAACCAACGAACGGCCTTGACCCTGCCGGTATCGAAGAGATTCGCAATCTCATCGTCAGCCTCGCTGCCGATGAGGGGCGAACGGTATTGGTTTCGAGCCACCTTCTCTCGGAAATCGAAAAGATGGCTAGTGAGCTGACCATTATCAATCGCGGGCAGTTGCTCTTCCAAGGTACAAAGCAGGAGCTTTTCCATTCCCAGCCGCCTGAAGTCTTTATCGAAACCCCGAACCCCAAGGAAGCGGCGCAAGCACTCGCGGGTATCTCAGTGCGTTTTGTAGAAGGTGGTATTCGGGTCCCGAACTTAAGCGAGCGCGACGTCGCGGGGGCTTGCGCGCAGCTCGTCAACCATGGCGTGCCCATCTACCAGGTGCTAAGAACGCACCGCAGTCTCGAAGAGATCTTCATTTCGATTACGGGACGAGGTGGCTTGCAATGATCCTGCAGACTGAATATGCCAAGATGCGGCATACCCGGATGCTGCCGCTTGCCCTTGCTATCACGCTCGCCATCGTTGCCTTTTCCAGTATGAATCTGATGAGTGAGAACACCGCCGAACAATTTCAGCAAGATCCACATAGTCAATGGGGCGGATATCTCCTTGGCTACATCATGGTGACGGCCTTCCTCACTCCGGTGCAGGTGGCATTGTTAGCCAGTCGCGCAGCCGATGTAGAGCATCTCCACGGCGGCTGGCGGCTTAATTCCATCGCCGGATATCGCCGCGGTGGTCTGCTCCGCGCGAAATTCGCAGCTTTAACCCTTGTTCTAGCCGCAGTAAAGGTAGTTGAATTGCTCGCGGTCTTGACCACTCCCTTCCTCTTCGGTGCTCCGTCGATTGATTCACCCGGCACATGGGTTCTTACAGCAGCTGGTCTATATGGAACCTCGTGCGCACTGATGGCGATTTTCTTGTGGCAGGCAGCACGCGTGGAATCCCAGCTCGTGGTGCTCAGCACTGGGGTAGTAGGCGGCTTCCTTGGTGTGGCAGGAATGCTTTCCCCAACCGCGGTCACGCTCATTAATCCCTTCGGCTACTACGCAGTCTTGGCCCCGTTTGCCTTCCGCCCCGAAGGCCTAGTGAGCGTCGAACCACTGTGGATTCCATGGGCACTGTTCATCGCCGTTGTCACCGTCATCTTCACCGTGCTTTGCCGCACGCTTGACTCCCAGGAGGAATAAGTTCATGTTTGTTATCGACCTGCTGAAATTTCGACGCTCCTACGTATGGGCTGTCATCTTCCTCGTGCCGTCTATAGCAGTCGGCATTGGGGCCGCGAATTATCACGCCAACTTGGCGGTGCTTAATGCCGGATGGGCAAGCTATCTTTCCCAAGCAACGCTGTTCTACGGCCTAATCTTTATGACCGTGGGAGTGGCCATCATCGCTGCAGCGGCCTGGCGCCTGGAACACCGCAACCACAATTGGAACACTATTTTGACCTCACCGCGCTCGGCGGGAGAAGTAGTCGCGGCCAAGTTTTTCTCCATCATGGTCCTCATCGCGCTAATGCAGGCGGTGTTCATTGCGCTGGCATTAGGTATTGGACGCGGCTTAGGAATACAGGGAGAGATTTCGCCTCTCAACGTGAGTGCGCTGTTCCTAGCAATCATCCCGGCGTTCGCAGTCGGGGCCTGGCAATCCTTCTTCTCGATGATCATTCGCAGCTTTGCCACGCCCGTGGCGATTTCACTTGTGGGCGCGATTGCCTCAGTCGGAATTCTCTACAGCGGTATTCGGCTCATCCCGATGCTGCTGCCACCGGCTATGGTTACGTCGACGATTTCGCTCGGCAGTACCGCCTTCGGCGCAGATGACACCCCTGATGTGCGCGGTATTGTGTTCCGGATGGCTGCTTCTATCTGCTTCGTCATCGGAGCTTGGATTGCATCTGTTGCCTGGCTGCGAACCCATGACGTTGAGGCTTAGGGCTCATCCTTGGGACTCTTCTTTGTGCCACAGATGCAAAATGCCCTCGCGTCCCTCCGCAATTTAGTGCTAACGGGGGAGGCGAGGGCGGCGTCGGCAAGCATGCGCGTCTTGTCGCTTGCCTCGACTAGCTTGGCCTTTTAGTCGAGGTAGTCGCGTAGGACCTGGGAGCGCGACGGGTGGCGCAGCTTCGACATGGTCTTGGACTCAATCTGGCGGATGCGCTCGCGCGTGACGCCGTAGACCTGGCCGATTTCGTCTAAAGTGCGTGGCATGCCGTCAGTGAGACCGAAGCGCAGGCGCACGACGCCGGCCTCGCGTTCGGACAGGGTGGTGAGCACATCCTGGAGCTGATCCTGCAGGAGGGTGAAGCTGACGGCGTCGACGGCGACGACGGCCTCGGAGTCCTCGATGAAGTCGCCGAGCTGGCTGTCGCCTTCATCACCAATGTTCTGGTCCAGGGAGATGGGCTCACGAGCGTACTGCTGGATCTCCAGCACCTTTTCCTCGGTGATGTCCATTTCCTTGGCCAGCTCGACCGGGGTGGGTTCGCGGCCCAGATCCTGGAGGAGCTCGCGCTGGATGCGGCCCAGCTTGTTGATGACCTCAACCATGTGGACCGGGATACGAATCGTGCGGGCCTGGTCCGCCATGGCGCGCGTGATGGCCTGGCGGATCCACCACGTGGCGTAGGTGGAGAACTTGTAGCCCTTGGTGTAGTCGAACTTCTCAACCGCGCGGATGAGGCCGAGGTTGCCTTCCTGGATGAGGTCGAGGAAGGCCATGCCGCGGCCCGTGTAGCGTTTCGCAAGCGAAACGACGAGTCGCAGGTTGGCCTCGAGGAGGTGGTTCTTTGCCTTGCGGCCGTCGCGGGCGATGGCGCGCAGATCGCGCTTCTCAGACGGCTTGAGCTGGGCCTCCTTGGGGACATCGGCAGCCGTGGCCTGGTCCAGCTTGTGCTGGGCGTAGAGGCCGGCTTCGATGCGCTCGGCCAGGGAGACCTCCTGCTCGGCGTTCAGCAGGGCGACCTTGCCGATCTGCTTGAGGTAGGCGCGTACGGAGTCCGCCGAGGCGGTGAGTGCGGCGTCCTTGCGGGCCTGACGCAGCTGTGCGGATTCTTCCTCGTCCCAGACGGACGTGGTTTCTTCGTCCTCGTCCTCATCCTCGTCGTCTACGACGTCATCGTCCTCGCCGAGGTCCTCGTCCTCAAGGTCCTCGTGATTCGGGTCGAAGTCGACGTCGTCATCCTCGTCGTCGAGGTGCTCCTGATCCTCGAGCTCCTCCTCGTCGGTTGCCGTGCTGGTTTCCTCCGGGGACGTAGCCTTGGAACGCGTCGACTTCTTGACGGTCTTCTTTGCCGACTTCTTCGCAGTTTTCTTCGCCGTCTTCTTTACTGCCTTCTTAGCGGTCTTTTTAGCCGTCTTCTTCGCAGTCTTTTTGGCGGTTTTCTTGGCCGTCTTTTTAGCAGTCTTCTTGGCGGTCTTCTTCGTCGTCTTCTTGGCCGTGCGCGTGCCGGAAGCGTCGACCTCTGCGTTGTCGCCGAGTGCCTTGTCTGAAGAGTCAGTGGCTGCCACGTAAGCCCTTTCGCCTTGTGCCTTCAATGGACCGGTGGGGCGCCGTGTGGCGCTCCTCAAATAGCCATTGCTATGAACAGCGGCCCAGTATAACGTAAAAGGATCTTTTGCCGCGCAACTGGGCCATTACTATCCGTTGATTTTAGGGCTTCACCCCGCGCTGTGCGGCCAGCGCCGCGCCAACGATTCCCGCGCGATTGCGCAGGTTCGCAGGCATGACGGGGGTCTCGAGCGTGAGGTAGCCGCTCCATTTGTCGAACTTGCGGGAAATGCCGCCGCCGATGAGGAAGACGTCCGGGTTAAAGAGCTTCTCGTACTCTTCGAGCACCGTGTTGACGCGCTTCGCCCAGTCTTTGTAGCTGAGCTCCTTCTTGTCTTTGACCGCGGAGGACGCCTGCTTCTCGGCTTCCTTCTTGCCCACGATCATGTGGCCCAACTCCGTGTTGGGGAACAGCTTTCCTTCCAGTAGGAATGCGCTGCCGATGCCCGTTCCTAGCGTGAGGAAGATAGCCGCACCCTCGCGCGCTTCCGCGGCGCCAAATTCGACCTCGGCCAGGCCCGCGGCGTCTGCGTCATTGAGAACGGTAACCTCGCGGCCGGGCAGATGGCGGCCGAAGAGTTCTTGGGTGTCGGTGCCGATCCACTGCTGGTCGACGTTGGCGGCAGAGCGCGCAACCTGGTGCTTCATGACGGACGGGAGGGTAATGCCCACGGGGCCGTCCCAACGAAAGTGCTCAATGATGGCGGTGATGGTCTCGGCGACGGCCTCCGGGGTGGCTGGCTGCGGGGTAGCGATTTTATGGCGCTCGCCCACGAACTCGCCGGTGTCGAGGTCCACGATGGCTCCCTTGATGCCGGAGCCACCCACGTCGATGCCAAAGCCCGCGTTGGCGGGCAGGGAATTCTCAGTCATAAGTGCCAGCATACGGTGTTGCTGCGCGTGATGTGGGGCGTTTGTGCGCAACCGTGTTGCTAGTTCGAGGTCGTGGGGATGCGGGCGCGTGGTGGGGTGGGCATGATGGAGACCATGACTAGTCCTAAGAATCCAACCGGTCCTGGCTCCTCCTTCGCGGCGCTGGTGGGGTCCTCGTACAACGACCCGGAACTGTGCGGCGAGGTTCCGTCTCTGGAGACGATGTCCGCGGCGGCGCCTGAGGTTCCGGAGGACGTCGACGCCGTCGAGCTGCGCGACCTCGCGGTCCGCGTGGCGGGCCAGGCGGCGGCGCTCATCCGTACGCGCCGCGCGGAGCTGGCCGGACCGCAGGGGGCGGGGCTGCATGCCCATCACACGAAGTCTTCGGCGGTGGATCCGGTGACGGAGGTCGACGAGGCATCGGAAAGCTTTATTACGGGCGAGCTCCTGGCGGCGCGACCCTTTGACGGCCTGCTGGGTGAGGAGGGCGCCGCACGTGAGTCTTCGAGCGGGGTGACGTGGGTGGTCGACCCGATCGATGGCACAGTGAACTTCCTGTATGGCGTGCCGGATTATGCCGTCTCCATCGGCGCGGTCGTCGACGGCGAGCCGGTGGCAGGCTGCGTGGTCAACGTCGCACAGGACGTGACGTACGCGGCGGCGCTGGGGCATGGCGCGACGGTTGTGCGCGGCGGTTCGTCGCCGCAGCCTGTGCATCCGCGTACGGAGACCGACCCGGCCTTAAGCCTGGTGGCGACGGGCTTTGGCTACGAGGCATCGCGGCGACGCGCGCAAGCGGAAGTCCTCGTGCGACTGCTGCCGCAGGTGCGTGATATTCGCCGCATTGGCGCAGCGGCGCTCGATATCTGCCGCGTGGCGGACGGGTCCGTGGACGTCTACTACGAGCACGGCATCAAGGCGTGGGACTGCGCTGCGGGCACGATTATCGCTCGTGAAGCCGGGTGCGCGGTCGTGCATCCGGGCATGGAGGCCGACGGCAAGGATGGTGCCATCTTTTTTGCCGCCCAGCCGAGCGTCGCGCCGGCGGCGTGGGCGACCTTAAGTGAGGCTAAGGGAACCGACAAAATCCCAGCGTAGAGCGGTGGGGGTAAACGGGGATTAACCCCGTGGCAAGCGGAGAATGACAAGCGGCCAATCGTCGTTTAGTATGCACCCCGATAAAGCTAGAAAAAGTCCCCACCTAACCCTGTAAGGATTGACCATCATGGCTACCGATTACGACGCACCGCGCCGCCGCGCGGAGGACGAGGAAGAGACCGACTCCCTGGAGGGTCTCAAGGCCGCTGAGGCCGAAAACAATGGCATGGACGACGACGGCGAGATTGTGGAGCCCTTCGCGCCGCCGATGGATGACCTCACCGGTGAGGAGCTCAATGTCGAGGTCATCCCGCGCCAGGAAAACGAGTTCACGTGTGCCTCGTGCTTCCTCGTGCAGTCCAATAAGCGTCTGTCCCATTACGAAGGCGACGACCCTATCTGCATGGACTGCGCTTAAAGCGTACAACTGCGCAAGCCCGGCCTCCTGCCGCTGCCTTTGGGGCGGCGCGGTGGGAGAGCCGGGCTTTGTGCTGTTGTGATGCGGCGCAGGCGAATACGTTGTTCCTGCCGAGAATTCTGCTGCGATCGTGCACCGGGAGAAGGTCTTCGACAGCAACCCGGTTAGTCCAGCGTGGACGCCGCCTGCTCGGCTTGGGCGGGCACGAAGGCCTCGAGGACCTCACGCGGATGCTTCGTGGCGATGAGCCAATAGGGCGTGTCGTCCTCGGGATCATCGAGGACGAGCATGACGTGCTCCTTCATCCAGCCCTTCGTGACGAGGAAGGCCGCGGGGTCAAGCTGCGGGCCGAGCGCGTTGCGGCGGGCGGTGGAGGGGATGGCGAGAGAGCGCGAGACGACATCGGAAGGCAATTGCGCACCCTTGACGGTGAGCCAGCGCGAGCCGTCTGGGTCCTTCTCAACGCGCAGGACGGTGCCGGACCACGCGATGAGCACCCACACGCCCAGCGCGGTGAGGACGGCGCCAATGATGTAGAGCCACATCGGCGCGCGGTTCAAGCTGAAGGTGGCGGTGGCCACGAAAATGACGATGGCGCCGTACAGCCAGAAGTACCACGGCACCCAGAACCGCTCCTGGTAGAGGACAGTGGGGGCAGGAGTGGGCGAGTTTTGCGAATCAGACACGGAATCAGACACAAGGGACAGTCTACGACAGTCCAACTTAAGTTCCATCTCCCGGTGGGGTCGCGGGGCACGCGGGGCGGTAGGCTGGGGCCCGTGACTTTTACTACTTCGCAGGAGCCCATCGCCGATATCCGCGTCAAGCGCCTTGACCCCGAGCTGCCGCTGCCGCAGCGCGCGCACCGCGGCGACGCCGGCGCTGACCTTTATGCCGCCGAGACCGTGACGCTCGAGCCGGAGGAGCGCGCCCTTATCGGCACCGGCATTGCCATCGCTCTGCCGCTGGGCACGGTAGGCCTTATCCACCCGCGCTCGGGCCTGGCCGCCAAGCACGGCCTGTCCATCGTCAATACGCCGGGTACAGTGGACGCTGATTACCGCGGCGAGCTCAAGGTCTGCCTCATCAACCACGACCCGCGCGAGGCCTTTACGGTCGAGCGCGGTATGCGCATTGCCCAGCTCGTTGTCCAGCGCGTCGAGTTGCCTGGCTTCGTGGAGGTCGAGGATCTCGATGCAACCGAACGCGGGGCCGGCGGCTACGGCTCCACCGGCGTGAACTAGCCCGACTCTGAGGAGAAAACTATGTGGCCTTTTAGCAAGAAATCCGAGCCTGGCGATGCCCCCTCGGCCGAGACCCCAGACACCTCTGCGACCCTTGCGGCTGCTGGCGCCGAGTCTTCGGCCGCCTCGCAGCCGGGCGTGCAGATTGTCACCATCCCGCACGATCCGGTCAATGGTGCGAATGGTCCCTACGACGGCGACCAGGTCGACATCGAGTCTTTTGACTTCAAGGATTTTTCGGTGGGCATCCTCGACTTGGGCTCCATGCGCATTCCGCTGCCCAAGGATTCGCAGGTGCAGGTGGAGATGGGCCCGGAAGGCCCGAAGATGCTCCATATCGTGACGCGCGTGGGCCGGATTACGCCGGTCGCATTCGCCGCACCGCGCTCGTCGGGCCAGTGGGCCGAGGCCGCGCAGGACTTGCTGCGCGGCATCGAGAAAGATGGGCTCACAACCTCCGTCGAGGAGGGCCCGTGGGGCAGCGAGGTACTGGGCCATAGCGATAGCGGCGTCATTCGCATCGTGGGCATTGAAGGCCCGCGCTGGATGCTGCGTCTTACGCTCGCCGCGCCGGCGGGCATGGAAGATGAGCTCGCCGTGCTCGGCCGCGAGGTCGCCGCGCGCACGTTCGTCTACCGTGGCGACGACCCAGTGCTCGCCGGCAACTCGCTGCCGGTGGTCATGCCGGCCCCGCTCGTCGAGGAGATGCAGAAGGCCATGAAGCAGCGCGAAGAGGCCCAGAAGGCCGAGGCGAATAAGCAGCCCACCGATGCCGAGGCACAGGCGGCCGCACAGCTGCGTGAACTGAAAGAAGACAATTAGTGGCAGATCATTCTACTGAGCGTCCTGTCGACGAGCCCGACGACGCTCCCGAGGGCGAGCCCACGCTGCTCGAGCAGATGGGCGGGCTCACGGGTCTCGTCTCGGCGACGCTGCCCGTCGTCGTGCTGATCCCGGTCAATAATCAGTGGGGCTTGGGCCCGGCGTTGCTCGCCGCGCTCGGCGTGGCGCTCGTCATCACGGTGTGGCGCATCATCCGCAAGGAGACGTTGCAGCCGGCGATCTCGGGCCTGCTGGGCGTGGCGCTGTGCGCGGCCATCGCGTGGTTTACCGGCGACGCGAAGGGCTACTTCCTGTACGGCATCTGGGTCTCGCTCGTGCTCGCGGTGCTGTCCATCGCTTCTATCATCTTCCGCTGGCCCGTCGTGGGTGTGGTGTGGAAGGGCATCAACGGCGAATCCATGGTCTGGCGCCAGGTGCCCAAGGCCATGTGGGCGTACTCCTACGCCACCGCCGGCTGGGCCGCCGTGTTCCTCGCGCGCTTCCTCGTCCAAAACGGCATGTACAACCACGGTGACACCACGACGCTGGGCGTCACCCGCATTCTCATGGGCTGGCCGCTTACCGGCCTGGTCACCCTGCTCACCATCTGGATGGTCCGCCGTGCCAACGCTGCCGTCGAGGCTGCAGGCCTCGTCGAGACTCCAGAACCTGCCGAGAAAGAGGCATAATTCATGGCTTCCGCAGAAACACCCGAGCTCGCCAAAGGCGACACCATTCGGCTCACCGTGGAGCGCATGGCCCACGGCGGCGAGGGTATTGCCCACGCCGCGGACGGGCGCACCATCTTCGTCGCGGGCGCGTACCCGGGCGACACCGTTGACGCCGAGCTCACGCAGCTGAAGAAGCGCTTTGGCCGCGCCCGGCTCGTCGACGTCGTCGAGGCCGGCCCGCTGCGCGTCGAGTCTTCGTGCCCGGCTGCCGCGGCCGGCGCTGGCTGCTGCGACTTCGCAACGCTCGACCCGGAGGCCGAGCTTGGCCTCAAGGCTGACGTCATGCTCGACCAGCTTCGCCGCCTGGGCAAGCTCACGGACCTTCCGGACCCGCAGCTCATCGACGTGCACCCGCGCCGTGGCTGGCGCACCCGCGTCCGCTTGGGCGTGGACGCCCAGGGCCGCGCGGGCCTGCGTAAGCGTGGCAGCCACGACCTCGTCACGGACGTGGCCTGCACGCAGCTGGCCCCGGGCCTCGTTGACGGACTCGTGGGGCCGGGCGCCCAGCGCTTTACGCCGGGCTCCGAGGTCATCGCCGTGCTCGACGCCGATGGCGTGCGCCACGTCGTGGAGACCTCCAAGCCGCCGCGCGGCCAGCGCGTCGAACGCGTGGAGCGCGTCCTCGAGGGCTCCGGCACCGTCCGCGAGACCGCCGATGGCCACGACTTCCGCTTCCCAGCCACCGCCTTCTGGCAGGCGCATACCGCGGCCCCGGATACGTACGCGAAGCTCGTGCGCAACTGGCTGTCTGTCGCGGATGTCGACGGCGCGTATGCGGATCTGCCGTACCCGGATTCCAAGCGCGTGGCGTGGGACCTCTACGGCGGCGTGGGCGTCTTCGTCCCCGCGCTCGCCGAGACCCTAGCCACGACCGCGCCCGGCCTGCCCGCCGGCGCGACCTCCGTGTTCGACGAGGAGTTCGACGCCGATATCGACGCGGACTCGGAAGCCCCCTCGGGCCTCGAGGTCACCGTCGTCTCCGTCGACTACTCGCCGGCTGCGGCGAAGGCACGCCAGGACGCGCTCGCAGACTACGACGTGGAGCTCCACAACGACCTGGTAGAAAAGGCCATCGACCAGCTGCCCAAGCCCGATGCCATCGTGCTTGACCCGCCACGGACGGGCGCGGGTGCCGAGGTTGTGGAAAAGGCAGCATCGGCACGCCCGGGCGCTGTGGTGCACGTGGGCTGCGACCCTGCGACCTTCGCGCGGGACTTGGCGACGTGGCGCGAGCAGGGCTACGCCGTGCGCCGCCTCGCCGTCATCAATGCTTTCCCGGGTACTCACCATATGGAGGCGCTGGCATTCCTGGAACCCGCCGAGTTGTATTAGTCTCCCGCGTGCCCGAACGGGTAACGTGAAGAGAACCCATTGTTTTCCAAGAAGAGGTAGAAAGCACTCCATGGCACTGTTGGATCTGGTGAAATCGCCCCGCGATTTGAAGAACTTCACCCCGCAGCAGCT
This sequence comes from Corynebacterium sp. DNF00584, assembly GCF_001552965.1. Classification (NCBI taxonomy): domain Bacteria; kingdom Bacillati; phylum Actinomycetota; class Actinomycetes; order Mycobacteriales; family Corynebacteriaceae; genus Corynebacterium; species Corynebacterium sp. DNF00584. Next base: position 12,673 of record NZ_KQ959769.1, read on the forward strand.
GGGTCAGCTCGCGGACGAGGTGCGTGCGCTGCTCATTGAGAAGGTCTCCGCCACCGGCGGTCACCTGGGCCCAAATCTGGGCGTCGTGGAGCTCACCATCGCGCTGCACCGCACCTTCGACTCGCCCAATGATGCGATCGTCTTCGACACCTCGCACCAGTCCTACGTGCACAAGATGCTCACGGGTCGCGCAGACCAATTCGATACGCTGCGTCAGAAGGGCGGCCTGTCCGGCTACACCGACCGCGGCGAGTCCGAGCACGACTGGACGGAATCCTCGCACGCCTCGGCGGCGATTTCCATCGTGGACGGCCTGTCTAAGGCATTTGCGCTCAAGGGCGAGGGGCACCGCAACGCCGTGGCCGTGGTCGGCGACGGCGCTTTGACGGGCGGCATGTGCTGGGAGGCGCTCAATAACCTGGCGACGACAAAGTCGCGCAACGCCGTCGTGGTGGTCAACGACAACGGTCGTTCCTACTCGCCGACGATTGGTGGCCTGTCCGAGAACTTGTCCTATATCCGTGCGCAGCACGGCTATGACGAGCTCATGGAGCACGGCAAGAAGCGTCTCAAGCAGCTCGGTTGGGTAGGCGAGCGCGCCTTCGATGCCCTGCATGCGATGAAGGAGGGCATCAAGTCCACCGTCATGCCGGAGGAGATGTTCCCTGAGCTGGGCATGAAGTATATCGGCCCCATCAACGGCCACGATATCGATGCGCTCAACCACGCGTTCTCCTATGCCCGCGATTACGAGGGCCCCATCATCGTCCACTGCGTGACGGAGAAGGGCCACGGTTTCGCGCCGGCCGTCAACGAGCCGAACGACCAAATGCATTCCACGGGTGCCATCGACCCGGTCTCGGGCGTAGCACTCAAGGAATCGCAGCCGGGCTGGACCGCGGCATTCTCGGAGGAGCTTCTCGCCGCCGGTGCGCGCCGCGATGACATCGTGGCGATCACCGCCGCCATGGCTGGGCCCACGGGCCTGCAGCCTTTCGCGGATAAATACCCGGAGCGTTTCTTCGACGTGGGCATCGCGGAACAGCATGCCGTGGCCTCCGCTGCTGGTCTCGCTTTGGCGGGCCTGCACCCGGTCGTGGCGCTCTACTCGACGTTCCTCAACCGTGCCTTCGACCAGCTCGTCATGGACGTGGGTCTTTTGGGCATGCCTGTCACGCTCGTGCTCGACCGCGCGGGTGTGACGGGCTCGGACGGTGCCTCGCACAACGGCGTGTGGGACATGGCTATTTCGTCCATCGTCCCGGGTATTCGCGTGGCGGCCCCACGCGATGGTTCGCGCCTGCGCGAGCTCTTTCAACAGGCCATCGAGGTCGACGACGGCCCCACGGTCGTGCGTTTCCCTAAGGGCAACCTGCTCGAGGACCAGGAGGCCGTGGACACCTTGGCCGACGGTGTGGACATCCTCCACTACAGCGACAACAAGGACGAGGCGTCGCCCGACGTGCTGATCGTGTCCATCGGCGCGATGTCGCAGCGATCTCTCGATGCCGCCGCACTCCTCGAAGCCGAGGGCGTCAACGTCACCATCGTCGACCCGCGCTGGGTTGTGCCGGTCCCACAGTCCGTCATCGGGCTAGCCGGCGACCACGACCTCGTGGTGACGATCGAGGATGGAGTGATGCGCGGGGGCATTGGTTCCCTGGTCTCCGAGGCTTTGAGCGCCGCCGAGGTCGACACCCCGCACCGTCGCCTCGCGTTCCCGAATATGTACCCGAAGCACGCTTCGCGCGGCGAGCTGCTTCAGGAGGTTGGCCTCGACCCGGCTGGCATCGCGGAGTCGATCGTGGGTTGGGTTTCAGATCTGACCGAGGACCCTGACTCCGAGTAGGAATTTTTATCCGACGAAGGCCCCAGATCTGTGGTGATCTGGGGCCTTCGTCGGCGTAAAAGTCAGCGGCACACGTCGTGGAGCCAGCCATCGAGCTCGCTCAGCGGCGCGTCCGGGGCGATGGGGTCTTCAGCGAATTCCTCGCCGGTGCGGGCGACGTCCTTGGCGACGGTGAGCATGAGCGAGCGGCCGTCGGGGTAGTCGATGACCACGTTCGCTGAGGCGTAGCCCGCGGTGGGCTCGCCGAAGGTCTGCACGTTGTCTAGGCCGCGGAAGGCCAGCAGCGTTGCCTCGCCTGACGATGCCGTCTCACCATCAGTGAGCACCGCCACTGGCAGGTCCAGCTTGCCACCGGAGGTCGTGGTGGGCGTGCCGCCGCCCGCGACGTAGTTACCATCGACGGTGACGGGAGTCTTCCGCGAGCGGGACTGGAAGTAGAGCGCCGGACCGTCAGGGAGCAGGGGACTGAGTCCTGCGAGCATGGGTCCCATGTCGCCGCCGCCGTTTCCGCGCAGGTCGACAACGGCGGCGCAGGCGGGGGCATCGGAAAGCCCGTGGGCGAGCGTGTCGGCGTAGGCTTGGCCGTCGTCGAAGCGCCCGATGCCGGGCACGGTGGCCCAGACAACGTTGTCGCGCAGTTCCACCTTCGGGTCGGTGCGCGGCACGGATTCCTCTTCTCCGCGGGTGAAGATGGTGGAGTGCTTGCCGCCGGCAGCTGTGATGGCATCCTCGATTCGGGACGAATCCTCTTTCGCAGCGTCGTAGGCTTGCTTGAACTCGGACGAGTCGGCGTAGAGGCCTTGCATGGCGGCGGTGTCGAGCATTGCCTTGTTGATGCGGGACTCGGAGGCGCCGAAGAGGAAGACGGGCTTGCCTAGGTACGCGGCGCCGACCGACGGGCCGAAGACGTAGACGAGCGCGAGGGCTGCAACGATGAGCACCGCGAGAACGGCACCGGTGATTTTGAGTGCGAGTTTCATTCGTGGCGCCCCCCAGAGGCCAGTACGCGGGAGCGCAGGGGCTCGGCAGCGAGTGCCGCGATGAGGGTGATGGCCCACCCGGCGCCGAGGAAGCTCAGCGCCATGAGCAGGCGGCCGGCAGTGTCGACGTCGCTGCCCACGGAGGAGAACATGACAAACGCGAATGGGGCACCGAGGGCAAAGCCAAGGAGGCTTACGCCTACAGCCGGGCCCATGATCTCGATGAAGTTCACGGCGGTGTGGAATCGGCGCGGAACTCCCATGAGCTGAAGCGAGCGCGAGAGTTGAGCGCCTTCAAAGGCGGCGCTTGCCTGGCCCAGGAATATGGACAACCCGGTGAGGATGAAACCGAATAGCAGCGTGAGCAAGGCACCTGTGGAGACGTCCTTGAAGAGGGTGAGAATATCGCCCTCCTCGCTCATGGCGAGCGTGAGGTTATCCTGCTTCAGCGGCGAGCAGACGAGGTAGCCCGCGAGGAAGCCGAAGAAGGCGAGAGAGGCCACCCGGCGCCAGGCACGCTTGCCGTTCGTGGCCACGCGCTGCCATGCGACAAAATGCGCGGTGCCCGGAAAGAGGGAAACGATGTGGCCAGCCACCTGCAGCAGGTAGGGGGCCACGAAATTGATGCTCAGCACGACAAGCAAGAGCAAACCGATCATTCCGGCGATGGCTGCGATGGCGGCATCGAAGTCGAAGTTGCGCACGATGACGGCGACGACGGCGACGAGAAGGACGAATGCGATAAGACGCCAGTACTTCAGCGCTGGCGGAGTCGAGCGGCGTGCCACGCCGAGGGGGCTCACGCGGACGCGTTGCATGCCCACGAACGCAGCGCCGAGCGCGAGGAAGAACAGCGTCGCGGCGACTGCGAGGTAGCCCCACCATGGCAAGAGGATTTCGCGGAGCTCGACGGGACGGTCCTGGAACTCAAGGTTGGTGAAGACGGGGGCAAGCAACACGCTACTGGCGAGGCCGAGTGCTATGCCGATGATGGCCTGGATTCCGGTCTCGATGACCGTCATGCGCGTGACGTCGCGGGAGGACAGTCCGAGCAGTCGCAGCGTGGCGAGGCGGCGCTCGCGGCCGGAGGCGCCGAGGACGGCGGCCTGGGCGGTGAGACTAAACAGGGCGGGAACGATAAACGCGCACGCGAACATCGCCAACGTGAACCACGAGTAGAGGAAGCCCGGCTCGTTGCCGTAGGTCGCGCGCATCGATTCAGTGATGAGCTCAGAGTGGTGGGCGCGTACCCAGAACATCCATGTGCCACCCGCGACGAGAAACGCAGCGGTCGAACCCACGGCGATGGACAGGATGGACAGGAGCGATAGCGTGCCCGTGCCCGTGCGGGCATGCAGTGAGGCGCGATGCAGTTGGAAAGTGAGGGTTGCCGTGCTCATCGTGCGCCTCCCTGTGCTGCAGCGGGCGCTCCGGTACGCACGCCGCCCACGAGACGGTCGTCGTGGACGAGGCCGTCGCGGATCTCTACGCGGCGTTCCATCCAATCCGCGACCTTGGGGTCGTGCGTAACCATGACGAGGCTCGCGCCCGACTGGCGGACGATGGTGGTGAGCATCTGCATGACCTCATGGCCGGTGGACTGGTCAAGAGCGCCCGTCGGCTCGTCCGCGAAGACGATGGACGGTTCAGCGGCAAGCGCGCGAGCGATGGCGACGCGCTGGGCCTGGCCGCCCGAGACGTCGCCCGGACGGCGCATAGCCAGACCGCCCAGACCCAGCTGATCGAGCAGCGCCTGCGCGCGCTTGCGGGCCGCGCCGCGCGAGGACCCCGTGAGCATGGCCGGCAGCGCCACGTTATCGACGTTGGTGAGCTCCGGAAGGAGCTGGCCGTCCTGGAAGACGAAGCCGAAGTGCTGGAGACGAAGGCGGGAACGGGCGGCATCGGAAAGCTGGGCAATGTTGGTCTCGCCGAAGAAGACGGCGCCGTCCGTGGGCGTGAGCACGCCCGACATGCAATGCAGCAGCGTGGACTTGCCGGAACCCGAGGGGCCCATGACGGCGACGGTTTCGCCGGGCTGGATGTCGAGGGAAATGCCGGAGAGGACTGGGCCTTGGCCGTAGTCCTTCGTGATGTCATGAAGTGAAAGTGAATGTGTCATGGTTCTAATTTCACAGGTTAAGGCGCACAGATTGAATGGTGCCACCGCTAGAGTTCGCGGTAGTGCTAGCTCTACCCCCCGCCCGCCACGGCTGGCGCCATGGTTATGATCGGAGGCGATGTTTAAGCGAAAGACCACCAACGAGGAGCGCCAGGCCGCGGAGATTGCCCGGCTCACGGCCTCACGCCGCGCGATTGCGGACGCCTATGAGGTTGAGCGCCAGCGCATCGAGCGCGACCTCCACGACGGGACGCAACAGTACCTTGTGGCGGCGTCCATCAAGCTCGGTGAGGCTTCCTTGGATCTTACTGGGGAAGCCGCCCAGTTGGTCGCGTCGGCGAAGAAAGACCTTGACGCGGGACTTGCGGCTCTGCGGACGACGGTGCACGGCATCCATCCGCAGGTGCTCAAGGACCACGGGCTGGTGGCCGCGCTTTCCGATGTCGCCTCCTCCTACGGTCCGCACGTTTCCGTCTTTGCGCCGCACCCGCTTCCTTCGCTGTCGCCGTCCGTGCTCGCGGCCGGATACTTCTTCGGGACGGAGGCATTGACGAATGCGGCGAAGCACGCGCCGGGCGCGCCCGTGACGGTGCTCGTGACCTCGGATGCGGATCTGCATATCTCGGTCGTGGACGAAGGCCCGGGTGGCGCGGCCGTCGTGCCGGGCCAGGGGCTTGCAGGCATGGCGCAGCGATTGGAGGCCTTCGGCGGCGCGTTGACGTTGTCCTCGCCTCCAGGTGGGCCGACGCGTGTGGCGTGTTCCATTCCGTTGCTGTTGGACCGTGGGGCTTCTGGACTGGGAGGTGTGCGATGAAGATCGTGTTGGCGGATGACTCGGCGCTGTTGCGCGAGGGCGTGGCCGGTCTCTTGGAGCGCCGAGGCCACGAGATCGTGGGCCAAGCCGCGACGGCGCCCTCGCTTATCGAGTTGGTGAAGACGGGCCCGTTGCCGGACATCGTGGTGACGGACGTGCGGATGCCGCCGAATATGGCGGACGATGGCCTGAAAGCGGCGGTGTCTCTGCGACGCGAGTTTCCGTCGCTGGCAGTCATGGTGCTCTCGCAGTACGTGGCGCCGGCCTATGCGGTGGAACTCTTCGACGTGGACACGGCCGGGACGGGCTACCTCCTCAAAGATCGTGTCTCCGAGGTCGCGGACTTTCTGTCGAGCCTTGAGGTCGTGGCGCAGGGCGGCACGGTCATCGACCCGACGGTCGCCAAGGCACTTATGGCCTCGGGGCGCTCGGGGCTGGCGGAGCTCACGCCGCGCGAGCGCGAGGTGCTCGAGCTCATGAGCCAGGGAAAATCGAACAAGGAGATTGCTTCGGCGCTGGTGCTCTCTGCGGCGGCGGTGGCCAAGCACGTGTCCAATATCTTCCTCAAACTTCGGCTCGACCCGAAGGAAGACAACCGGCGCGTGAAAGCGATTCTGGAGTACCTGGCGGCGCGGCCGTAGTTCCTTGCGAAAATTGTGCTCAGAATCGCGATAGCGGATCGATTTTCGGCAGGAACGAGCGAATACGTTTACTTACTTCGAGTAGTACTCCACGGCCTTCGGCGGCAGGCTCGATCGCGTGGGTTAAGACATTAACTCCATGTGGAGGGAGCGAGTAACTGAGTATGTGTGATGGGAGGTAATCCGTCGTCCAGGCCACGTAGGCGTTCGTAGAGCTTGCGCATCGTGGCTTTGTCCGGAATGTGCGTGGAACCAGCCGCTCGCTCTAAGACAGTCAGGGTGGTGATGAGGTTCAGGTCTCCGAAATTATGCCCTGCAGCACGCAGCCTTTCGAGGCGAGCCTGCTGGAAAGCGAGGAGTTGCTGTCCGGCGCCGTCATCAATGAGAACCGTGACCGATTTTCCTTGTTCGGCGAGCACGACGGCGTGCGCGATGACCATCGTTTCGCCGAGGTCTTTGCTGATTGTGAAACGGTCAGCGAGCGACATATCAGAGATGCGTGAGACAGCAGCAGACAACTCATCCGTAGCCTCATCAGATAGGACTTCCAAGTACTGTGAGGAAGATAGTGTCTTCCATACGCGGTACGAACGCTCAAAACGCGCATCCTGGCGCGCTTTCCGTTGGATTTCCTCACCGACGATGGCCGGCGCCGAGAGCGGGCCTAGTGTAGCAATGAGCAGACGTTCTTTATTGATAGAAAAGAAATTGAGCCCAGGTCCGGCATCTAAAATGGGACGAGAATGTGGGGTCAAGGGGCTATTCCTTATCGTCCTCGAGTTCTGCTGGCCAGTCGGAAAAGTCGACTTCGACATTGTGTATTTCGTTTGCAGAAGTTTCACGGACGAGCGGGGGAGTTGGCACGATGCCAGCGTCTTCCAGTTCTTGGCGTGCTGTGTCTGCGTCGATGCCGCGGAGGGTGGCGATTGTCGCGACCGTGACCACGCCTGCTTCGTAGCCGCGGACAGCAGCAGCAAGCAAGCGCTGCGGGACACGTGGACATTGGGACTCGATTTGCAGCGAACGGTAGTGGTCGATCCACCCGAATCGTGTTGCCCAAGCACTGGTAGTAGTCTTCATCCACACCTTTTTGGTTTCTTCGGAGATGAACCCCGCAGAACATAACGCGATGGAGGCTAAAGAAGGCGAAACTCGAAAATCCTGGATGACTTGTGAAAAGTCGATGGGATCCAGGTCACCAGTGGGGGCTCCAAGTAATTCCCGGAGACCGTCGACAGGCAGGAGGAAGTGGCGTGCAAACGCATCTGCTCGAATTTCGCTGGGGCTTCGATTCGAAAGCTGGTCGGCCTCGCGTGTAGACCAGTCGCGAAATAGTGCATGGGCGAGCTCATGGGCAAGTGAGCTGCGCTGGCGCATGAAGTTCGGCGTACATGCCACCGCTATGAAGGTGACGTTGCGCTTTGGGTCCCACATTGTGAGTCCATGTTCGTTAGGGTCATCGACCTTGACGACGGCGACCTGGTGGCCCGTAGTTTGCTCGATGAGCGTCGCTAGATCACCGAGTGGGCCGTTGCCGAGATGATGCTCGGAACGGAAATGAGCGGCTGCTGCTTGCGCTTCTGTTTCGTTTGACACGCCTATTGCTCCGCCTGGAATCCTTGGTCCGTGAGGTAGTCGTTGATTTCAACAAAAGAAATGAGCTTATCGCGGAGCGTAGTCATCGTAGACCCGTTGGTTGAGCGCGCCGCGTACTGAACTCGTGCGGGAGCATCGCTCGTGCCGGTAAGAAGACCCACGGTGGTGCCGGTGGCGGCAGCAATACGGACGAGCTCGGGCATGGTAGCCGTGCGGGTGCCGTTGACAATACGCGATAGCGTGGACTGCGCAAGCCCAGTGCGGTCTGCCAGTGCTCGCTGTGACAGCTGAGCGCTGACGAGGGCCTCATTGATGCGTGCCCCCACGGCGCGGGAGTCCATGGTCATCTCCGTTCTGAATCATGCAAGGTTTCTTTGATTCAGGCTACTGCTAGATCAAGTAAAAGTCCAGTAGAACAGGGAAAAGAAACACGATCCAAGCATTGGTATTAGTGATCCGGCCTTGCCGGAGAGGGTTCCTGCCGAAAATTGTGCTCAGAATCGCGATAGTGGATCGATTTTCGGCACGAACCGGGGGTTAGCGGAAGAGGGCGCGCTCGAGGATGGGCGTGACGAGCTGGATTTGCCAGTCGCGGCAATCTTCGTCGCGCAGGAGGGCCGGGATGTCCTCAGCGCGGCTAAGCGTGCCAGCGAGGTCGCTGGAGAAACGGGGCTCGCCCAGCGCAGCCCACACGGCGGCGCGGACCGCAGAGGTCTTGATGATGGTCTCGGGCTGCATGACAAGGTCGTCCGCGAGGGCGTCGATCTCGGCGCGGATGTCTTGGTAGACCTCCCAGAGTTCGGGGTAGTCGCGTGACCACGTGGACTTGCCGGGCACGGGAGCCAGCGAACGGTCAGGGCGCGGGAATGTCGAGGGGTCGGCGCGCAGGGCGGTGTCGAGGACCGTGAACCAGGCCTGGGAGGCGCCGGCGCGGCGGCGAGGGAATCCACGGGTGCGGCGGAGGGCTTCCTCGGAGCGCGGCAGGGAACGCGCGACTTCGAGAAGCGCCTTGTTCGCGAGAATTTTGCCGGGCGCGATGTCACGCGCGCGGGCTTGGCGGTCACGGTGCGTCCACAGGGCGCGGGCAGCGGCGAGCTGTGTGGGCGTGCGCAGGCTGCCGATGCCCCGTAAGCTCGTCCAGTCTGGCTCCGGCGGCGCGGTGATGGAACGGTGTTCGTCCACGATATGGGCGAATTCGGCGTTAGCCCAGCCGAGCTTGCCTTCCTCGGCGAGGATATCGGCGAGCTTACGGCCGAGTTCGAGGAGAAGCTCGACGTCGAGGGCGGCATAGGCAAGCTGGTGGGCGGGGATGGGGCGTGCGGACCAGTCCGCGTCGCCGTATGCCTTCTCGAGCTCGACGTCGAAGAGCTCTTCGAGCATGGCGCCAAGGTTCGGGTGGTCGAAGCCGGCCATGCGGGCGGCGAGTTCCGTGTCGAAGATGGCGCTGGGGTAGAGACCGAGCCAGGCGAGGCAGGGAAGATCGCTAGGTGCGGCGTGCATGATCCAGCCCTGGTTGTTGAGCACGGGGGCGAGCGCTGTGGTCAGCGCGTCGCGACCGCCTTCGGGATCGAGGAGGACCGTGCCGGAGCCTGCGCGGCGAATCTGCAGCAGGAAGGCGCGGTCGTCATAGCGGAACGCGGAGGCGCGCTCCGTGTCGATGGCAAACGGGCCGGAGCCCGCCGCAAGCCGGTCCGCGGCGCGCTGGAAGGCGGCTGGGGTCGCGGCGACGGGTGGGATGCCGTCCGCGGGCCTATCGAGAAGATGGGACATTAGCCGCGCATAAGGTCGGTGACGCCCTCCGGCGGAAGGCCGGCGACGTTGGCGAGGACCGCGGCAAAGGCCTCCACGTGCGAGGAGAGATCGATGCCGTCCGCGGTCCAGGAGGCGCGCATTTCCATCTGGTGGGCGCGCGGCGGGCCGCCGATTTCGCCGAAGCGGACAGACGCCGTGGACGTCACGGTGCCGCCGAGGTTGGTGTACTCGGCGTGGCAGGCAGACAGAGACTCGGTGAGCCATTCCCAGGCGACATCGGGAAGCAGCGGGTCAGAGGCGACCTCGGAGTCCATGTCGGCCTGGATATAGGCGACAAGGCGCATAGAGCCGGTCCACGACTCCTCCGCGGCCGGGTCGTGGAGCAGGATGAGGCGACCAAAGGCATCGCCCTCGGAGTCCTGCGGGACGACGTCGAGGTCCTGATCGCCCACCTCGAGGCCAATCGCGTGGCTAAACGGCGCCAGCTTCTGCGGCGGACGGATGGTGCCCAGCGTGATCTCGGGACGCATGCGCGCGGCGTGCATGGACTCGACGGCCTGCGTGAAGGCGGCGGGGGTGCCGGACTCACGGGGGGCATCGGCAGGCTCGGTAGGGCGGAGCTCTGTAGGCTGCTGCGAATTAGTTGGGGTCACGGGGGATAAACCTAGCCGGTGGGTGAGGCTGGGGGTGTGAGGCGCGCCGTGTGGGGTGGAAAGGTGCGCACGGGGCGGTATCCAACTTAAGATGGACTGCGTTCAACCTTTTTACTTTCATGGAGGATTCATGGCCAAGCTTGATTTCGAGGAGCTCAACTCCCGTCAGCAGTACTCGCAGCATGCGGTTTTCCGCGTCTACCCGGGCGCGCTGGGCGCCGAACGCGATGAGGCTATCGCACAGGCCCAGGCCTTCTTCGCTGGTTTGGATGAGGCGATCACCGTTCGTGGCATCTACGACCTGTCCGGCATGCGTGCATCTGCCGACTACATGATCTGGTGGCACGCGGAGGAGTTCTCCGATATCCAGAAGGCGTTCGCGGACTTCCGCCGCGAGACGACCCTGGGGCAGGTCTCTGAAGTCACCTGGGTGGGCAATGCGCTCCACCGCCCGGCCGAATTCAACCGCTCGCACCTACCGTCCTTCATCATGGGCGAGGAGCCGGGCGAGTGGATTGCGGTCTACCCGTTCGTGCGTTCCTACGACTGGTACACGATGGACCCGCAGGAGCGCCGCCGCATCCTCGTCGAGCACGGCAAGCAGGCGCGTAACTACCCCGATGTGCGCGCGAACACCGTGCCGGCCTTCGCGCTGGGTGACTACGAGTGGATGCTCGCGTTCGAGGCCCCGACCCTCGACCGCATCGTTGACCTCATGCACCTAATGCGTTACACCGAGGCGCGCCACCACGTGCGTGAGGAGATTCCGTTCCACACCGGCCACCGCGTGGCGGATGTGGCGGATCTGATTAAGATTCTCCCGTAAAACGATGTGAAGGGCCGCACCTCGGTGGTGCGGCCCTTGTTTTATTTTTCTACCGGCTTCTCTTCGAGATTCAGGCAGATGGAATTAATGCAGTAGCGCAGGTCCGTGGGCGTGTCATAGCCTTCGCCCTCAAAGACGTGGCCCAGGTGCGAGTTGCAGTTGGCGCAGCGGACCTCCGTGCGCACCATGCCGTGGGAGGTATCCGTGTGCTCGACGACCTTTTCGCCCGCGAGCGGGGAGAAGAAGGACGGCCAGCCGCAGTGGGACTCGAACTTCTCAGTGGAGCGGAACAGCTCGGCACCGCACGCGCGGCAGGAGTAGACGCCCTCCGTGGTCGTGTTGGTGTATTCGCCGACATGCGGCGGTTCCGTGCCCGCCTGGCGCAGGACGTAGAACTCCTCCGGCGTGAGGCGCTTCTTCCACTCTTCGTCCGCGATCAGCTTGAAATCAGTCATGGCGCGATTCTACGCGCTCATGGGCCCACCATCCCAAGGCTGCGGCGCTTACACCGATGATAACGAAGGCCCATCCCGCGGTGCCCGCGAAGAAACTCATCCACCGTCCCGCGTCTGGCCACTGCACAGAAGTCCACGACATGGGCGCGAGACACAGCACGGCGCCGAGCCACGGCAGCCACGTCTCCAGCGCGTTGCGGCGCGCGAAAATGGTGAATAAAAGGGGCGCGATCCACATGGAGTAGTACTGCTGTCCGAGGCTTGAGAGGAAGAACACGCCCACGAGGACGAGCGGAGCCGTGGTCATAGCCCAGAGCGCGACGTCGGTGTGGCGGCGCCTGAGGAGGGCGATGAGTCCGGCGGCGACTATGAGCGCCATGCCTGTCCAGACTGTGTAGTAGAGTCCGCTGTTTAGCTGGAAGTAGGCGTTGACGCCGGGCCACGAGGAGTTGGCGTAGTCGCGCGTGGTTCCAAGGTAGGGGAGAAGCTTGCCCGTGAAGTCTTCCGTGCCGGGCACGAGCGGCCAGGCAATAACGTTGGTCAGCACCGGCACGCCGATGCCGCCGACGAGGCCCTTCCAGTCCAGTTTGACGATGTGCAAGGCAAGTAGCGGTGCAAACTGCGGCTTGACGAGGATGGCAATGCCAAGGACGAGTCCGGCAAGCCACATCTTTTTTGTCTGGCCTTGTGCGCCCCTGATGAACAGGTAGAGCCAGCCGGTGAGCAAGAGGAGAAGGACGCCGTTGATATTGGAGAAGGTCAGCGTGTTGGTGACAGACTCGGTGGCACATGCGAGAGCGATGGCGATGGGGGGCGTGGCGCCGCTTAAGGGTTTGTTAACGAGTCTGGTGAGGAGTGCTAGTGCGACGATGATGCACGCGGCGTTGGCGAGGATGAACGCCATGCGCGCGGCCGTTGGGTTATCCGCGAGGCCCAGCGGTGTGAGCAGAAGCGTGGCGCCGGGGTTGTAGAGATAGAGCGGATCGACCTGGTCGTAGGCCTGTGCGTAGACGGAGTCGCCAGCCAGCATGCGGCGGACGGCGGAGTAGACCGTCGTGAAGTCGTCCGTAGGGGAGCCGTTGACGGCGCTGATGAGAATCCGGTGTGCGATAAGGACAAGTGCGAGCGGCCACGCGGCGGCGCGGAGGACGCGGTGGCTGATGCTTGGTGCGGCTGTCTCGGGCCCGTCATTCTGTGCGGCCGGGGAGGCCGGCTCGCCGAAGCCGGGGGCTAGGGCGTGCCGGGCGGTAAACAGGCCGTCGATTCTCGCGCGCAGGGATTCATTCACGTGTGTGGATTCTAGGGAATAGGCGCAGGGAACATGGGGTGCCACACGGAGTACGGGCAAGCAAAAACCCCGGTTGCGAGGTGAACTCGCCGCCGGGGCTGATTGTGGTCCTAGTTGGGATTGAACCAACGACCTTTCCGGTGTGAACGGAACGCTCTCCCACTGAGCTATAGGACCTCATTGGGTACAGGAGAAAAGTAGCACGCTCCTGTGTGCGGTACCTAATCGGCAGGTCGGGGTGAAATCGTGGCGCGGATCGCTGGGCTGCGCCGTGTTCGAGTGGCCGTGACGGTGTCGTGTTGTGCTGAAATGACAGTGGTGTCATTCGGGTGCGTGTCTCGGGTGCTTGGGGGATGAGTGAAACCCGCGTCTGAACGGGCGATTTGGCAAACTGTGGCTCCAAAGGATAATGTTTCTACTCGCACCGCACAGTGTTGTTAATTCTTACATCAAAACATCACATCGCAGTGCATGCGGATGTAGCGCAGTTGGTAGCGCATCACCTTGCCAAGGTGAGGGTCGCGAGTTCGAGTCTCGTCATCCGCTCAGGTTCTTTTATGAACCGAATCCCGCGCGATTAGCTCAGCGGGAGAGCGCTTCCCTGACACGGAAGAGGTCACTGGTTCAATCCCAGTATCGCGCACAGAAACCCCTCGGGTTTCGAATGCGGATGTAGCGCAGTTGGTAGCGCATCACCTTGCCAAGGTGAGGGTCGCGAGTTCGAGTCTCGTCATCCGCTCAGGTACTTCTCTTCTTTGAGAGTGTACTGTTGAGGCGGTAAGCCACGGTGGAATGGCCGAGTGGTGAGGCAAAGGTCTGCAAAACCTTGCACACGGGTTCGATTCCCGTTTCCACCTCAAAGTCTTCACGTGAAGATGCCCGCGCGATTAGCTCAGCGGGAGAGCGCTTCCCTGACACGGAAGAGGTCACTGGTTCAATCCCAGTATCGCGCACACGGACTTTTAGTCCCAGAAACCGGGCCTGGTTTCGAATGCGGATGTAGCGCAGTTGGTAGCGCATCACCTTGCCAAGGTGAGGGTCGCGAGTTCGAGTCTCGTCATCCGCTCAGATTAAAGCGTCGCCCTACGGGGCGGCGCTTTTGCGTTGTGGGCGTTGTGCGGTGTTGGGGAAGCGTGAAAAACTGGAACGGCTGTGTTTTTGCCGAGAAGTGGTGCGAAATTGGCGGTTGGGGAGGGCTTCGACGGCAAAATGCCCTCGAGTGAAGGGAGCCGCGGCGGATGTGGCGCGAAAGTGTGACGTACATCTTTGTTGGGAACCATTGGCAGTGAGGCAACGACTACCTGGGTATCGCGCGCTGGTCCCGAGGCGGAAAGCTGTGGGGGTAGGCGGCGGCGATACGATGTGATAATTGCACGGATACTTTCCGTACTTTGAGACAAGGAGCATCACCTTCATGAGAATTCTTCGTTCGGGCCTTCGTTCGAGTGCAGCAGCGCTCGTCGCGGCAGCGGCACTCGCAACGGCACCGGTTGCTCAGGCCCACGACTCAGTGGTGGGCGGCAACGTGGTAAGCGATGCGCCGCTTGAAGAGTTCCCAAAGGAAATCACGCTGGAGTTCTCCGCGATTCCGCGCGAGGGGTTCAATACCTTCGCGGTGACGGACACGAACTCGGGCGACGTGATCTTCGATGCGGAGCCGACCGTGGACGGCCGCGAGCTCACCGTGGAGACGCCGGAAGGCGTGAACCCGGGACCGGGCCACTACCAGGTGGGATTCCAAATCACGTCCTCGGATGGACATGCGACGCGTGGCTCGGTGCCGTTTGACGTTGCTGGCCAGGCGGCTGATTCCTCCGAGGAATCCACGACGGGCGATCCGGTCGCGGATGCGGCGCAAAATGCGTCGACGCCGTGGAAGTGGATCATCGCCGTGGGGGCGGTCCTTGCAGTTATCGCAGTACTCATCCTCTTCGCGGCAAAGTCTCGCCGTAATGATTAAGAAAGGCACGTTCATGCTCAATACTCGTACCGTCCTCGTTTCTTCCGTCGTCGCCGCGGCCCTCGCGCTTGCGGCATGCTCGCCGGCGCAGGAGAACGACTCGGCAGAGAAGGTGGACACTGCATCGTCCGCAGCGGCAAAGGCTAGCGCGGACAAGAGCGCTGAAGCAGGTTCTGAAGAGCACGCCATGGGCGACATCCACATGCACGACGGCGTCGTGCGTGAGATGGCCGCGGACTCGGATATGACCGCCATCTTCGGCGAGATCCACAACGGCTCGAATAAGGACATCCACGTCACGGGCTTCACCACGTCCATTGACGCCAAGATGAACCAGATTCACGAGGTCGTCGACGGTGTCATGCAGGAAGACACCGATGGTCTCATGATCCCGGCCGGCGAGTCCGTGACCCTGGCCCCGGGCGGCCAGCACCTCATGCTCATGGGTGTTGCCGAGCCGGTCATGGCTGGCGAGGAAGTCGACGTCACGCTGGAGCTTGAGGACGGCACGACCGTCGACCTGGGTGCGCAGCCGGTGCGTTCCATGAACGCCGGCGAGGAGGGCTACCAGGACATGGAAGGCGGCATGGCCGGAATGTCGGAGATGCCAGGGATGGCGGACATGTCCGAGCACGACCACGCCCACTAAGGACTAGCAATGACACATGCGCAGTTGGGACGCCGCGAGCTCATGGCCGGCGGCGCCGTCGCGGCAAGCGCGCTCGTGGTGGCGAGCTGTGCCCGCGGTAAAGAAGCGGATCCGGTCGGTCAGGCAACGAGTGGGGAGAAAGGGGCATCGGTAAGCGGTGCCCCGCTTGCGGATGCCATTGTGCCTTTTGATGGCGAGCACCAGGCGGGCGTGCAAACGCCCTCGCAGGCGCACGTCAACCTCGTCGGATTTAACCTCAAGGATGGGGCGGGGCAGCGTGGGGCGCGCAACCTGATGCGGCTGTGGACCGAGGACGCGCGGGCGTTGTGCACGGCGGAAACGCCGCGCGGATCGCTCGAGCCGGAGATGACGCAGACCCCCGCGAACCTCACGGTGACGTGCGGCTGGGGCGAGTCTTTCTTCGCAAAGATTGGTGCGCAGAAGCCGGAGTGGCTGGGCGACGTCCGCTCGTATACGAGGGACAAGCTGCGCCCTGAATGGGGCCAGACGGATGTCGTGCTACAGATTTGTTGCGACGATCAGCTCACGGCCTCGCACGTCCTGCGCCATATGGTGCGCTCGGGCGCGTCGTATGCGGACGTGGCGTGGGTGCAGCAGGGCTTCCTCAATGCTAACGGCTCGTTGGAGGACGGGGAGACCCCGCGCAACGTGTTCGGCCAGAAGGACGGGACCGTCAATCCCAAGACGGACGCGGACTTTGGCGAGCAGGTATGGATTGAGGATGGGCCGTTCAAGGGCGGCACGGCGATGGTCGTGCGGCGCATCAATATGAACATGGAGACGTGGGAGGAAGTCGACCGTCATGCGCGGGAGATTTCCATTGGCCGCACGTTGGATAACGGTGCGCCGCTGTCGGGCACGGAAGAAAACGATCCGGTGGACCTCGAGGCGCGCGACAAGTACGGGTTGAAGGCTATTGACCCGACGTCGCACGTGGCGCGTGCCCATCCGCCGGCGGACCATCCGGAGCAGGTCATTTTGCGCAGGCCGTATAACTTTGACCTGGCGCCCTCACCGGAACGGCCGGGGGAATTGTCTAACTCCGGGCAGATCTTTATCTGCTTTCAGAAGAATCCGCGCGAGCAGTTTGAGCCCATTCAAGCGCGCCTGGATGAGGTCGATCAGCTCAATACGTGGATTACGCACGTGGGCTCGGCGATGTACTACGTGGTGCCCGGTACGCAGGGCGGTACTAGTTGGGGAGAAAACCTCTTAAAGGGGTAGACTTATTCGCTGTATCTTGACCTTTAGCGGGGCTGGCCAGGTATGCCCGTCCCGCGTGAGCGCATAAGGAGCGCGACATGGCGGAAATGATCCCTGCTGTACCGGTGAACTACGAGCCCGTGACGGTCCCGGCCGGCACTCCGGTGGGCCAGGCCCTCAAGGACTTGCCGAACAAGGGCCCGGAGGCCGTTGTGGTTGTCCGTGACGAGAGCGGCATGCTCTTCGACCTCTCCCACACCCCGGAGACGGACACCGTGTTCACGCCGGTCGCAGCGAGTGAGGAAGACGGTCGCGCCGTCATCCGCCACTCCACGGGTCACGTCATGGCGCAGGCCGTGCAGGATCTTTTCCCGGGCACGAAGTTGGGCATTGGCCCGGCCATCGAGAACGGCTTCTACTTTGACTTCCAGACGGCCGAGCCGTTTACGCCGGAAGACCTGAAGAACATTGAGAAGCGGATGAAGAAGATCATCAAGTCCGCACAGCGCTTCGAGCGCCACACCTACGCCTCCAACGAGGCAGCGGAGAAGGCGCTGGCCGAGGAGCCGTTCAAGCTCGAGCTCGTGGTCGACAAATCCAACGTCGACCCGGATTCGGACGAGGCCGCCGAGGTGGGCGCGGGCGATCTCACGCACTACGACAACGTCAACCCGCGCACGGGCGAGGTCGAGTGGTTCGACCTGTGCCGTGGGCCGCACGTGCCGACCACGAAGTACATCCCGGCCTTCGCGCTCACCCGTTCTTCTGCCGCCTACTGGCGTGGCGACCAGAACAATGCCGGCCTGCAGCGCATCTACGGCACGGCCTTCGAGTCCAAGGAGCAGCTCGAGGCGTACCAGACCATGCTGGAAGAGGCGGAGAAGCGCGACCACCGCCGCTTGGGCCAAGAGCTGGACCTGTTCAGCTTCCCGGACGAGATTGGCTCTGGCTTCCCGGTGTTCCACCCGAACGGCGGCATCATCCGTCTGGAGATGGAGGAGCACTCCCGTCGCCGCCACATCGCGGCCGGCTACGACTTCGTCAACACCCCGCACATCACGAAGGGCGACCTCTTCGCTAAGTCCGGCCACCTAGACTTCTATAAGGACGGCATGTTCCCGCCCATGCAGCTCGACGGCGAGACAGACGAGGCAGGCAACGTCACCAAGCAGGCGCAGGATTACTACGCCAAGCCGATGAACTGCCCCATGCACAACCTCATCTTCGCGTCGCGTGGTCGTTCCTACCGTGAGCTGCCGCTGCGCCTCTTCGAGTTCGGTACGGTCTACCGCTATGAGAAGTCGGGCGTTATCCATGGCCTCACGCGTGCCCGCGGCTTCACGCAGGACGACTCGCACATCTACTGCACCGAGGATCAGCTCGAGGAAGAGCTTACGAGCGTGCTCGAGTTCATCATCTCGCTGCTCAAGGACTACGGCTTGGACGACTTCTACCTGGAGCTGTCCACCAAGGACCCGAATAAGTTTGTGGGCTCGGACGAGATTTGGGAGCGCTCCACGGAGATCCTGCAGCGCGTCGCGGAGCGTTCGGGCCTCGAGCTCGTGCCGGACCCGGCGGGTGCCGCGTTCTACGGCCCGAAGATTTCGGTCCAGGCGCGCGACGCTATTGGCCGTACGTGGCAGATGTCCACGGTGCAGCTCGACTTCAACCTGCCGGAGCGCTTCGAGCTGGAGTACACCGCGCAGGACGGCACGAAGAAGCGCCCGATCATGATCCACCGCGCGCTCTTCGGCTCCATCGAGCGTTTCTTCGGCGTGCTGCTCGAGCACTACGCCGGCGCCTTCCCTGCCTGGCTGGCGCCGCACCAGGTCATCGGTATTCCGGTCGCGGACGATTTCGCGCCGCACTTGGAGAGGATCATGGAGCAGCTGCGTGCCCGCGGTGTGCGCGCAACTGTCGATACCTCGGACGACCGCATGCAGAAGAAGATCCGCAATCACACCACGGGCAAGGTGCCGTTCATGCTCCTAGCCGGTGCCCGCGATGTCGAGGCCGACGCCGTGTCCTTCCGCTTCCTGGACGGCACGCAGGTCAACGGCGTGCCGGTGGGCCGCGCGGTCGATGTCATCGAGGACTGGATCCGCTCGCGCAACAACGAGCAGCCGTCTGAGGGAAACATCGGTGCCCGCGTTTAAGCCTTCCGATGCCGCCGGTTCGGCCGACGTGCCCGCGGGCGAGCCCGCTCACGCGGGCACGTACGTTGACTCCGGCGTAGGCACGCCCGATCGCTTGGAGCGTCTGTGGGCGCCGTTCCGACAGGCCTACATCACGGACCCGGGACGCACGTCCACGGATCCCTTCGTCGAGGCGCCGAAGAAGTCGGACGAGGACGCGCTCATCATCGCGCGCGGCGAGCACGTCTATGCGTTGCTCAACCTGTTTCCGTATAACGCGGGGCACCTCATGGTCGTGCCGTACCGCAAGGAATCCCAGCTGGAGAACCTGACGGACGCGGAAACGGCTGAGCTTATGGCCTTCGCGAAGAAGGCTGTGCGCACGCTCAAGCGCGTCTCCCGGCCGGAGGCCATCAACGTCGGCTTCAACCTGGGTAAGGCCTCGGGCGGCTCGGTGGGTGACCATCTTCACCTGCACGTCGTGCCGCGCTGGGCGGGCGACAGCAACTTTATGACTATCATCGACGGCACGAAGGTTTTGCCTGCGTTGCTGCGGGATACCCGCGCGGTGCTCGCCGCAGGGTGGCAAGAAATCGAAGAGGAAGACAAGCATGCTTAGTGTGCATGGCCGCAAGCCGGCCGCCGTCGTGGTGGAACCCGTCGCCAAGACATTTCTCAAAATGGGGCTCACGCCCAACGTCGTGACCGTGGTGGGCACGGTGGTCACCATCGCGATCGCCGTGGTCCTCATCCCCACGAACCATCTCTTCGCTGCCGCCATCCTCTCCGGTCTCTTTGCCGCGTTCGACATGCTCGATGGCACGATGGCCCGCATGACCACGGGCGGTTCGCGTTTTGGTGCGACCCTCGATGCGTCGTGCGACCGCATCACGGACGGCGCACTGTTTGCCTCCATCGTCTACTGGTTGGTTTACGTGGACCACGCGAGCTCGTGGACCGTGGTGGCGTGCCTCATCGTTCTCGTGTGCTCGCAGGTCATTTCGTATATCAAGGCGCGCGGAGAGGCGAGCGGTTTCACGATTGTGGGCGGTCTCATCGAGCGCCCCGAGCGCCTCATCATCGGTCTCGTGGGCGTGGGCTTCGAGGGCCTCGGCATCCCGTACTCCATCGAGGTCGCCCTGTGGATCCTCGTGGTCGGTTCCATCTGGACCGTTATTGAGCGCATGCTGCAGGCCCGCCGCCAGGACACGAAGGCACGCTTTAAAGAAGACCTCTAGAAAGGCCGGACACGCATGAGCAAGCCTGCTCTCCTGACCGAACACCTTGCCGCCGCCGGTTACCTCGCCGGCTGGCGGCTTGTCCGCTATTTACCGGACTCCGTGGCCTCGTGGATCTTCGAGCGCGGGGCCGATTATGCCTCGGACAACGGCCGGGGCATGGAGATGCTCCGCCGCAACCTGGCGCGTGTCGTGGGCCCGGAGAACGTCACGCGCGAGCTGGTGCGCGATTCGATACGCTCCTACATGCGCTACTGGAAAGAGGCGTTCCGCCTGCAGGCTTTGCATGAGGATCCGCATCTTCTAGCGAAGCTGAACGCGGGGCTGCAGGGTTTTGAGCATTTCGCGGCATCGGAAAGCACAGGGCGCGGCGTCATCCTGGCGCTGCCGCACTCGGGCAACTGGGACATGGCTGGCGTGACGCTTATCGGGCGCGGCCGATCGTTTACGACGGTGGCCGAGCGGGTCAAGCCTGAAGTCCTCTTCAACGCCTTCGTGGATTTCCGCGAGTCCCTGGGCTTCGAGGTGTTGCCGCTCACGGGCGGGGAGCACCCCATGGCGCACCTTAAGTCTGTGCTCGAGCAAGGAGGCGTCGTGTGCCTGCTCGCCGAGCGGGACCTCACGCGTACCGGCGTGACCGTGAATTTCTTTGGCGAGGAGGCTAACTTCGCGGCGGGCCCGGCGGTCCTCGCGCGGGAGACGGGCGCGGCACTGCACGTCGTGCACTCCTGGTTCGAGGGCGACGGCTGGGGCCTGAGGGTCTCCGAGCCGGTCAAGGTGACGACGGTGGAGGAGACCACTCAGCGCCTCGCCGATGGCTTTGCGGAGAACATCAAGGCGCACCCGGCGGATTGGCATATGCTGCAGCCGGAGTGGAACGTCGACGTAGAGGCGCGTCGCACGCGCCGCGCGAAAGGACAATGAATGAAAATTGGCTTTGTCTGCCCTTATTCTTTCGATGAGCCCGGCGGCGTGCAGGCGCACATCATTGACTTGGCGACGGTACTCATTGAGCGCGGCCACGAGGTCCAGGTGCTGGGCCCCGCGGCGCCGGAAACCTCGCTGCCGGACTTCGTGGTCAAGGGCGGAGGCTCGATTCCCATCAACTACAACGGCTCCGTGGCGCGATTGTCCATTGGACCGCAGGTTGTGCGGACGACGCGTCGGTTTATCCGCGAGGGCAACTTCGATATCCTCCACATCCACGAACCCAATAGCCCGTCGTTCTCGATGGTGGCGCTGCGCATTGCGCAGGGGCCCATCGTGGCGACGTATCACGCCTCGGCGGCAAGTTCGCGGCTGCTCACCATGGCTAAGCCCTTCCTCATGCCCATGCTGGAAAAGGTCCGCGGCGGGATAGCGGTCTCTGAGATGGCGCGGCGCTGGCAGGTGGAACAGCTGGGCGGCGATCCCGTGCTTATTCCGAACGGCGTGGATACCTCCGTCTACGCGGCGGCCGCGCGCGAGCCTTCCACTGAGGGCCCCGTGGAGATTGTATTCTTGGGCCGCCTCGACGAGCCGCGCAAGGGGCTCGACGTCCTGCTCAAGGCCCTGGAGGTTCTGGAGCGCGACGTCCGCGTGACCGTCATGGGCGGCGGCAGCCCGCGCTCCGTGGAGGGTGTGGACTTCGTGGGCCGAGTGTCGGACGCGGAGAAGGCCGAGATTCTCGGTCGCGCGGATATTTATGCCGCGCCGAACCTGGGCGGGGAATCTTTTGGCATTGTGCTCGTCGAGGCCATGGCGGCCGGCGCGGCCGTCGTCGCCAGCGACCTTGAAGCTTTCGCGGCCGTGTGTGACGCGGACTCGGAACAGCCCGCGGGCCGACTCTTCCGGACCGGCGACGCCGCGGACCTCGCGCTTGCCCTGCGTGAGCTCACTGACTCGCCGGAGGAGCGCGCTCGGCTACGCGACGCCGGATGTGCACGGGCTGCGATATATGACTGGGACAACGTGGCCACGCAGGTGCTGCAGGTCTACGAGACGGTCCAGGACGGATCGAAGGTGAGGGCGTAATGGATTATGTGATCGTTGCCGTCGTCGCGATTATCGTCGCGGTTATCCTTGCCTGGGCGTATTTTACGGCGCAGCGGCTCAATCGCCTGCACATACGTATCGACTCTTCGCTCGCGCAGCTCGAGGCGGCGCTAGACCGCCGGGCTGCGGTGGCGGCGGCTCTCGAACCCTCGCTGCGCGAGGCGGCCCGCGCCGCGGAGTCCGCCACGCTTACGGACGGCGCCTTTGAACAGCGAAGCGTGTGCGAGCGCGAACTCACGGCCGACATTGCGCGTGCGTTCCCGCAACGGCCAGCTGAGCTCGTCGAGGCCGAGACCCGGGTGCAGCTCGCGCACCGTTTTTATAACGAAGCGGTGTCCGATACCCGCGCGTTGCGTCTGCGGCCGCTCGTGCGTGGCCTGCGCCTGGGCGGCACGGCGCGCCTGCCGGAGTTCTTTGAATTCGTCGGCCTGCCGGAGGCGCAGTAGTAAGGCGCGGTGACGTTATAGCTTCGGGGAGGGCGCAGAGTGTGGGTGGCTCTGCGCAGGCTGTTCGCGCTGGGGGTCTGCTTCCGCCGCGGGATTGCTGCTCGGCGCAGCGGCTGTGGACGTGACGCCCGGCGTACCGGCCGCTGGCCCGGCGCTCATCGCGCCGCTGCGCGGATTCCGGCAGGCAAGAACGAACCACACCGCGGCGACTAGTGCCATGAGCACGACGAGGACGTTGCGCAGTGCAAGGGCGGCGATGGGCAGAAACTGCGTGCCATCGGGGGAGTAGATGGCCTCGTAGTTGAACGGGTAGACGAAGGTGCCCAGGCCGGCGCAGACGACGGCGAAGAGGGCGAGCGTCCACAGCAGCGTGCGCTGCGCGGTGGGCCAGCCGCCGCGCGCCAAGGCGACCACGAGGAGGGGCCCAAGCCACGTGATGTACTGTGTGGAAAAGACCTTGTTCGTCACGATGAGCAGAAGGACCATGAGGACGAAGAAGACGAGGGTGCTCTCCGGGGTCCAGCCGCCACGGATAAAACGATAGAGGGCCCAGCCCAAGCCGAAAAGGACGACGGCAGCCATGGCGAACGTGGTGATCTGGGTGGCCGTCTCAACGCCGGGGCCGGTGATTTCGAAGCTCTTGGAGGGGGCATAGGCAAGCTTCCATGTGCCCAGGTCGAAGAAGTTGCGGTAGACGAACGGAGTGGCGGCGACGGACTCGATCTGGAGGCCGCGGACCTCTTGGTAATCAAGCGGCGAAGTGAGCCGGTCCACGCCCGCGAAGGCGATGGTCGCGGCGACGACGGCGGCGCCGGTGCCCACGAAGGCTGCAAGTGCGGACCACGTGCGCCCACGGGTGGCCCGGCCCACGATGCCCGCGGCGAGCACGCCCGGCCACAGCTTCATGGCGGTGGCGATAGCCACCATCGCGCCGGACAGAGCCGGGTGCTTGAAGAGGAAGTATCCCGCGGCCGCGACGACGAGGGCGGGGAAGAGGTCGAGACGCAGCAGGAAGACCTGGCCGGCGGCCGTGCCGAAGAAGACCCAGAGCCACGCGGCATCGATGGCAGCCTTCGTCTCAGGATGGCGACGCAGCACGAGCGCCATAAACGCCGCGTCGAGGACGAGGATCATAATGGGGAAGGCGATCCAATAGACGTGGAAGTCGGGTCCGACGAGGCGGGCAAGCAGTGCCGAAGGCAGCTGTCCGAGCCACGGATATTCCGTCATGGCCGTGGGGTCATCCCCGTAGATGCCAAAGTGGTAGTAGTACACGTCGCCCAGCGGATTGTCTTCGAGCTTGATAAACCAGACGGAGAGCAACCGGGCGACGACCCAGCCGACCCACACGGCGGGGACGGAACGGAGGAGACGAGACAACATGCGGGCAACTTTCACGCGGCGAGGGTAGACGTAACCCCTAGAACAATAGCAAGTGAGATCGGTCCTATACTTGCACCGTTGGCCCGGGGTCACCCGGGCGCCATGAACGGGCGTTAGCGACGTGCTCTAATGTCAGCGGACCACGGAGGAGATCACCATGCAAAGAATCGCGGATGTGCTCGCCTTGCGCGCGACGGACCCGCTCCACGCGGCGACGCAATTCCTGGGTCCCGCGGTGCCTTCGAACATCACGCGGACGTTTGGCGGTCAGGTCGCCGGGCAGGCCCTGCGCGCGGCGCAACACACCGTAGAGGACAAACTCGTCCACTCGCTGCACTGCTACTTCGTGGCGCCGTCTGACTCCACAAAGCCACTGGAGCTGCGGGTGGAAAAGCTTCGCGACGGCCGCTCGTTTTGTGTGCGTGAGACGCGTGCCTACCAGGACGGCGACCTCAAGAACGTCATGATCGCAAGCTTTCACCGCTCCGGTGACTTGGGCCCCAGCCATGCCGCGCCCATGCCGAGGGTTCCGGACGCGGAGACCCTCGAGCCGGCCCCGGCGCACGCGGCATCGGCACGCGTGGTGCTCGGTGACTGGGCGGAGTGGGACATCCGCGTCGTTCCGGACCGGGACATGGATATTCCGTCGCCCACTGGTCGTGGCTTTGGTGACGCGTGGCTGCGCAACACAGCGGCGGACCTGCCGGACGATGACGCGTTCCACCAGGCGGCGCTGACGTATATGACGGACATGCTGCTTCTGCGCGCGACGCTCATCCCGCACTCCGGCGCGCGCGTGCAGATGGCCAGCCTCGATCACGTGGTGTGGTTCTTCCGTCCGCTGCGCGTGACTGACTGGCTGCTTTACCATTTGGATTCGCCATCGGCGGAAAATGGCACGGGGCTCGCGCGCGGCCTCATTTACAACCACCACGGCGAGCTCGTCGCAGCGACGTCCCAGGAAGGACTCACGCGCGCGACCCCTGAGCAACACTGGGCTTAAACCCTGCACGTTAAGGGAGGGTCTTTAAAAACGGCCCAGGCGTAAATCCGTATAATGGGCAACCGAGAAAAATTCGCCAATCCGAAAGGGGATGGACCATGTCCGGCCACTCCAAATGGGCTACCACGAAGCACAAGAAGGCAGCCAACGACGCCAAGCGCGGCAAGGAATTTGCCAAGCTGATCAAGAACATCGAGGTTGCGGCTCGGACTGGTGGTGGCGATCCGGCGGCGAACCCGACCCTCGACGACATGATCAAGAAGGCCAAGAAGGCCTCCGTCCCGAACGACAATATCGAGCGTGCCCGCAAGCGCGGCTCCGGCGAAGAGGCCGGTGGCGCAGACTGGGAGACCATCATGTACGAGGGCTACGGCCCTAACGGCGTGGCCATGCTCATCGAGTGCCTTACCGATAACCGCAACCGTGCGGCCACGGACGTGCGCACCGCGATGTCCAAGAACGGCGGCAACCTGGGTGAGTCCGGTTCCGTGTCCTACATGTTCTCCCGCACCGGCCTGGTCTTCGTGGCCAAGGGCGAGCTGACCGAGGATGACGTCCTCATGGCCGTGCTCGACGCTGGTGCCGAAGAGGTCAACGACTTGCGCGAGCGCTTTGAGGTTGTCTGCGCCCCGGGCGATATCCCGGCCGTCAAGGACGCGCTCACCGAGGCTGGCATTGAGGTCGACGACACGGATAACGATTTCCGTGCTTCCGTCGACGTGCCGCTGCAGGCCAACGACGCGAAGAAGATCTTCCGCCTCATCGACGCCCTCGAGGAGTCGGATGACGTGCAGAACGTCTACACCAACATGGATCTCTCGGACGAGGTCCTCGCTGAGCTCGAGGCTGAAGACTAAGCTTTCGTAGCGTGTCAAGGGGCGCCCGCGCGGCGCCTCTTTTTTGTGCTAATTTATAGAACGTATGTAGCAAAAGGAGGTGGCGCGTGCGCGTCATGGGCATCGACCCGGGGCTTACCCGGTGTGGCTTGTCCGTGGTCCAAACGGGCCGCGGCCGCCAAGTCTTTCCCGTTGCCGTGGGCGTGGCCCGCACGCCGTCGGGTGCGGAGCTGGGGGAGCGTCTCCTGCGCCTGTCGCAGGCGGTGCGCGAATGGATGGATGACTACACGCCGGACGTCGTCGCCATCGAGCGCGTGTTTGAGCGTGGTGAGGTCTCCACAGTCATGCACACGGCCCACGCCGTGGGTGTGCTCGTCCTCGCCGCGGCGGAGCGCGACATCCCCGTCTACATGTACACTCCGTCCGAGGTCAAGAAGGCTATCTCCGGAAACGGCCGCGCGGACAAGAAGCAGATGACGGCCATGATTACCCGTATCCTCGGCCTGACAGCTCCGCCTAAGCCTGCCGATGCCGCCGATGCCCTCGCGTTGGCCGTCTGTCACGCCTGGCGCGCCCCGTTGCTCGCCCGCCAAGCCCAGGCACTCGGCACAGGCTCCGGCGTCGCGCCTGGCACCACTGGCGGCACGAACGCCTCACGCACCCGTACGTCTCATCTCTAGGAGGATTCCATGATTGCTTCCCTGCACGGCGAGGTCATTGATATCGCACTCGACCACGCCGTCATTGAATGCGCGGGCGTGGGCTACAGCGTGCTCGCCACGCCCACCACGCTGTCCATGCTGCGCCGCGGCGAGGAGACCCGAGTGCTGACTTCGCTGGTGGTCAAGGAAGACTCCATGACCCTCTACGGGTTTAGTGATTTTGCAGACCGTGACATGTTCCACACGCTGCAGACCGTCTCCGGCATGGGCGCCAAGCTCGCCATGGCGGCGCTGTCCGTCATGGGCGCGGGCGACCTCGCCGCAGCAATCTCGGGCGGGGACACCAAGCGCCTCCAGTCCATCCCCGGCGTGGGCAAGCGCATGGCCGAACGCATGGCCCTGGAGCTCAAGGACAAGGTGTCTGCCTTTACTTCTGCCGTACCCGACGCCGGAACCTCGGCGCCCACGGCACCCGCCTCGGCCACCGCCACGGTCGACGAAGTCACCGAGGCCCTCATCGGCCTGGGCTTCACAGACAAGGCGGCGCGCCCTGTTGTCGACGCCGTCGTCGCCGCCGAGCCCACTGCTGCGACCTCCGCTGTCCTGCGCGCCGCTCTCGCGCAGCTGGGCCGCGCCAAGTAACTCGTTAGGATAAAAGACCATGAGCGATGTAGAGCGCACCGAATTCAAGCTTCCGGATGATCTCGCGGCCCAGGCCGCGGCGGCCTCGGCGGCCGGTATTCCCGCGACGAACCGCAACGCGGACGTCGACGCCTTCGAGCAGCCCGGCGAGCACGACATCGAGCGTTCCTTGCGCCCCAAGTCGCTCGACGAGTTTATCGGCCAGCCCAAGGTCCGCGAGCAGCTCGCCCTCGTGCTCACTGGCGCCAAGCAGCGCGGCGTGACCCCGGACCACGTCCTGCTCTCCGGGCCTCCGGGCTTGGGTAAAACGACGATGGCGATGATCATCGCCCAGGAACTCGGGACGTCGCTGCGCATGACCTCGGGCCCGGCCCTCGAACGCGCTGGCGACCTCGCGGCGATGCTCTCCAACTTGATGGAAGGCGACGTCCTCTTCATCGACGAGATCCACCGCATCGCCCGCCCCGCCGAGGAAATGCTCTACATGGCGATGGAAGATTTCCGTATTGACGTCATCGTGGGCAAGGGCCCCGGTGCTACCTCCATCCCGCTCGAGATCCCGCCGTTTACGCTTGTGGGCGCGACCACCCGCGCGGGCATGCTCACCGGCCCTCTGCGCGATCGCTTCGGTTTCACCGCGCAGATGGAGTACTACGACACGGAAGACCTCACGCGTGTCATCACCCGCGCGGCGCACATCCTCGGCGTGAAGATCGACCCTGATGCCGCCGTAGAAATCGGTTCCCGTTCCCGCGGCACACCGCGTATCGCCAACCGCTTGCTTCGTCGTGTCCGGGACTTTGCTGAGGTTAATGGTGACGGCCACATCGATCTCGCCGCGGCCCAAGGCGCGCTCGAGGTATTCGACGTCGACGAGATGGGTCTCGACCGTCTCGACCGCGCCGTTCTTCGCGCGCTTATCGTCGGCCACGGCGGTGGCCCCGTGGGCGTGTCCACCCTCGCCGTCGCGGTGGGCGAGGAGCCCTCCACCGTCGAGGAAGTCTGCGAGCCCTACCTCGTGCGCGCCGGCATGGTCGCCCGCACCGGCCGCGGCCGCGTCGCCACCGCCGCCGCCTGGCAGCACCTCGGCCTCGAGCCGCCCGAGGGCACCATCGGCGCGACGCTCTTCTAGCTTCTTGCTCCGAGAGTGCCAACAATGCGTTCCTTCCGCGCGGAATCTTCACCATTTTTGGCAAGTGGCACGGCGTGGGTGCGTCATCGGTTTTAAGGAACGGCGCGCTCGTCCCCGCACGCTGTGAGCGAACGCCCCGCCAGGCTGCAGACGGGCAGGGAAGCGGCATGGCAGACTGGGTGCCATGGATTTCCTTTTGCTTATCGTCCTTCTGCTTGTCCTCTTCGTTCCCTACATTCTTATGATGCGCAAACAGAGCGCGGCGCGTAAGACGGTCGAGTCCTTCCAGGCCTCTCTCACGCCGGGCGCGCGCGTGGTGACTGCGGGCGGCTTCCACGCGACCGTCGTTGCGGTGCGCGAGACCGAGCTCGACGTGGAGATTGCGCCGGGTGTTACCGCCACGGTGGAACGCACCGCGGTTATCCGTCCGGAGTCTGATGCTGCAGTCAGTACGCCGGCTGCCGATACCACGGCGAGCGAGGACTACCCGCCGCTTAACGAGGACGGCCACGATGCACAGGGTGACGCTCAAGGTGGCGCGCAGCGCTAGCCGAAGGCAAGAGAGATGGCGCCGTCCGTGTGGGCGGTGCCTTTCGCGATGTGAGAGAACTCAATCGGGGAGCGTGAACCGACGCGCGTGTGGGACAGGGTTGGACTTGTCACACACGCGCGCGTTTTCTTGGGGCGCGTTAAGGAATTGGAGGTGCAAGGAGGTACGATTGTGGATCGTGTCTGCGGCCTAGGTGTGTCACCTTCGCGCCGCAGTGATTATTTTGACCCTTTTATTTCAACGTCCCCAGAGGAGTACATGCCTTGAGCAGCAAGTCTCGCGTGGGTAGCGGCAGCAGATCATGGCCGAAGAAGGCGCTCGCCCTCTTCGTACTTATCATCGCTGTCGTCTACGCCCTGGTTTTCTTCACCGGCAGCAAGTCGCCGACACCGAAGCTCGGTATCGATCTGCAGGGCGGCACCCGCGTCACCCTCGTGCCCCAGGGCGCGGAGCCGACGTCCGAGCAGCTGGCCCAGGCGCGCACCATTCTGGAGCAGCGTGTAAACGGCCAGGGCGTGTCCGGTGCCGAGGTCGTGACAAACGGCAACACGCTCGTTATTACCGTCCCGGGTGAGGACACGGCGCAGGCGCAGGCCGTGGGCCAAACCTCCAAGCTGCTCTTCCGCCCGGTCATGGCGCAGCCCATGCCGGATACCTCGAAGATCAGCAAGGTCGCTGGCGATATGGCCAACCGCTGGGTGAAGTACGGCGTGCTCACTGCAGACGAGGCCAACGCGCGCCTCACGCAGCTGTCGCAGACGCTTACCCAGGCGGGCGCCCAGGCAGAGGCGGAGAAGGTCACTGAGAAGCCGCTGCCGGAGCCGTCTAACTCGATCGAGGAGGCCAAGCGCCGCGACGAAGTGACCGCGATGCTGCTCAAGGACCGCCAGTCCGAGGACGTCACCACGCTCTCGGCGGCCTCGACGCTGCTGCAGTGCACCCCGGGTGCCATCGACCCGCTGGCCGGTGCGGATGATCCGTCCAAGCCGCTCGCGTCCTGTGACTCGACGACGGGTCAGCCGCTGCTGCTCGAGGAAGCCCCGCTGCTCAACGGCATCTCGGACGAAAACGGCACGCGTCTTACCGGTAACGAGATCGACACCGATAAGCCGATCAACGGCGGCCTTAACCCGCAGACCGGCCAGATGGAAATCTCCTTCGCCTTCAAGACGGGCGACGGCCCGAGCGGTTCCCAGACGTGGGCGGACCTCACGCAGGAACGTCTGCAGCAGCAGATCGCCATCACGCTCGACTCGGCTGTTATCTCTGCCCCGGTCATTCAAGGCCAGACGCCGTACGGCTCTTCGACGTCGATTACCGGTAGTTTCACTCAGGACGAGGCACAGTCGCTGGCTAATAACCTGAAGTACGGTGCGCTGCCGCTGTCCTTCGTCGGTGAGAACGGCGAGCCGGGTGGCACGACCGAAATCGTCCCGCCGTCCCTGGGTAAGGCCGCGCTGGAGGCTGGTCTTATCGCCGGCATCGTGGGTCTTATCCTCATCCTCATCTACTCGGTGTTCTACATGCGTGCGCTGTCGGTCTTCTCGATCCTCACGCTGATCGCCTCGGCCTTCCTTACCTTCGGCACCCTCGTGCTGCTGGGCCGTTGGATTGGCTACTCGCTCGACCTGTCCGGTATCGCTGGTCTTATCATCGGCATCGGCGCGACGGCGGACTCCTTCGTCGTTTACTACGAGCGCATCAAGGATGAGTTGCTCGAAGGCCGCACGTTCCGCTCGGCGGTTCATACGGCATGGGAGCGCTCCCGCGCCACCATCGTGACTGGTAACGCCGTCACCCTCATCGGCGCCGTCGTCGTCTACCTCCTCGCCATCGGCGAGGTCAAGGGCTTCGCGTTCACCATGGGCCTCACCACGGCCTTCGACCTGGTTGTGTCCTTCCTCGTCATGGCGCCGCTCATGCAGCTCATCGCTTCCAAGCCCGCGTGGGCTAAGCCTGCGCTCAACGGCCTGGGCGGCATTTTCAACCTCGTCGAGGAGCGTCGCGAGCAGGGCTTCTACGCCAAGCCGGCCAAGAAGTCCGCCTCGACCGAGACGGCCGTCACCCCCGCCGCGAAGAACCCGGCCACCCCGGACACCGCGGAGAAGGAGAACTAAATCATGGCAAGCAAGAAGATTTCCCGCTTCGACCGCCTCTACACCGAAGGCAGCGGCTTCAACGTCATTGGCCGCTCCAAGCTCTGGTACGGCATCACCGTCGGCCTTGTCATCGTGTCCTTCCTGGCTATGCTGCTGCGCGGCTTCAACCTCTCCATCGACTTCGAGGGCGGCACCACGGTCAACATGCCGGCCGCTGACCTCGTCGCGACGGACGTCGCTGACACCTTCGAGGAAGCCACGGGAGTTACCCCGGAGATTGCTCAGGTCGTTGGCTCCGGCGACTCGGCCACCTTGGAGGTCACCTCCGAGCGCCTGAGCCAGGAACAGACGGACGCGGCTCGCCAGGCCATCTACGACAAGTACCAGCCCGTCGACCAGTCGGGTAAGGCCACCCCGGACGCCATTGGTGTCTCCACCGTGTCCGAGTCGTGGGGTTCCTCCATTACCCAGCGCATGCTGCTCGCCATGATCGTCTTCCTTGCGGTCGCTACGGTCTACGTCGCCGTCCGCCTGCAGCGCTCCATGGCGTTTGCCGCCATCTTCGCGCTCATCGTCGACGCCGTCATCATCGCCGGCATCTACGCGCTCTTTGGCTTCGAGGTCTCGCCGGCCGTCATCATCGGTCTGCTCACCGTCCTCACGTTCTCTCTCTACGACTCCGTCATCGTCTTTGACAAGGTCAACGAGAACACCGAGGGCATCACAGGCCAGCGCAAGCACAACTACGCGGAGCAGGCCAACCTCGCCGTCAACCAGACTCTCATGCGTTCGATTTCGACTTCGGTCATCTCGGCCCTGCCGATCATCGCGTTGCTCGTCGTCGCCGTCTGGCTCCTCGGCATTGGTACTCTCCGCGACCTCGCGCTCATTCAGCTCATCGGCGTCATCGAGGGCATCTTCTCCTCGCTGTTCCTCGCCACCCCGCTGCTCGTGTCCATTGCCAATCGCACCAAGGACATCAAGGCCCACAATGCGGAGGTCGCGGCGTTCCGCGCTCGGCATGGTGAGGACGCAGACCCCGAGCTTGCCGATGCCGCCCCGCGCACCGTCGCTTCGCCCGTCGCCGCCGAGCCGGACGCGTTGTCCGCTCCGGCGTCGGAACGCCACGCTGGCGCCACGTGGCGCCCGGGCCGCTAAGCGTCCCGCGCGCCCGAGTCAGTGCCCGCCTCGTCTTCTTCTAAGGAGCACCCCGTGAAACGCCTTCTGGCAACGTTCGCCGCCCTCGCCACCGCATCGACCCTCGTCGCCTGTGGGGCAGGGGACTCCGAAGACAACGCTGCGCCGTCTGCGCCGGTGAGCACGGACTACTTTGGTTACCAGGTCGCCTCGCGCTTGGTGACCACCAACGCCGCGTCGGCTTTCGGCACGGCGACGAATGCGCAAGTGCTTTCCTCGCGCCTCTATCCGGCGGCCTTCGTGCCTGGGCCCGAAGGGCAGATCATCCCGAACACGGATTTGGTGAAGACGGAAGAGCTTCCGGAGCGAGCCGACGGCCTGCGCCAGATTCGCTACACCATCTCCGAGAAGGCGACCTACTCGGATGACATCCCGGTCTCGTGCGAGGACTTCCTGCTGGCGTATACCGCAGGCTCCATGCCCGGAACGTTCGGCTCCGATATGCCGGTCATGGCCAGCGACGTGGAGGACCTGCAGTGCGCTGCCGGCGCCAAGGACTTCACGCTCGTGCTCAAGAAGGACAAGGGAGGGCGCTGGCGTCACCTCTTTGGCCCGGGTACGGTGCTGCCGTCTCATGTCATCGCCAAGCAGGTGGGCATGAGTCAGGAAGAACTCGTCACGGCGCTTCAGTCCTGGGATCCCACCACCGTCGAACCCATCGCGGACGCGTGGCGTTTCGGCTTCATGCTCACCAAATTCGACCCTGCTACGCAGGTGTCCTACGGCCCGTTTGTCATCGATAAGGTGGGCTCCGAGGGCGAGGTCGTCCTCAAGCGCAACGAGAACTACTACGGCGATCCGGCCGCGCTTGACACTCTCGTCATTTGGCCGGCGAACGCGGACTCGCGCACACTCAAGGACACGGGCGCGCTGCGTATCGCGGACTCCCCGTCGGCGAAGCCGGAGTGGCTCGACGTCAGCATGGACGACAACCCCTACGAGGTCGAGTCCCACGTGGGCGCGCTCACGGATACGCTCACGCTGTCCGAGGAGGGTCTCTTCGCTGATAAGTCGATGCGCCAGGCCTTTGCCAAGTGCGTCGATGCTGCGGCCATGGCGAAGGCCAGTTCCCGCGTCTCCGGCGTTGATGTCCCGCCGGTCTACCTGCACACTTTGAGCGCCGGCGACCCAATCGCGGCCCAACTCAAGTCCATTGGCGACGCGCACGCGGCGGTGGATGTACAGGGGGCATCGGCAGCCTCTGGCACGACGGTGCGCGTGGGTTACCAGGGACCGGATGAGCGCCTGGCCGCAATGGTCGCGGCGCTCAAGGACGCCTGCGCCCCGGCCGGCATCACCATTGAGGATTCCTCCTCTGACTTCATGTCTAAGGCCTACCTCGAGCTCGACCCGGATACCGGCGCTCCGACCATCGATGCCTTCCTCGGCGCGGTGGATCCGCTGAGCCAATACAGCTCGGCTGATGCTCGCATCGGGGAGGTCGAGGCGCTCAAGAAGGACGAGCTTGCGCTGTGGGACTCCGTGCCTGCCATTCCGGTGGCCGCGCAGCCGCGCACCTTCGTCGTCGACCAGTCCGTGGAAGGAGTGCTGCCGAATACCGGCGCGTCTGGCATAGGCTGGAACATGGACCGTTGGCGCGTAGGGAACGCCCCTGCGGCGGCTTCGACGACCCGTTAGTTGACTAGTTTCTAGGATATAAAGACGTTATGAGCAAGACTTACGCCAGCGCCGCAGAGGCGCTCAAAGACAAGATTCGCCTTGTGCCTAACTTCCCGGCCGAGGGCGTGCTCTTCGAGGACCTCACGCCGGTGCTCGCGGACGCGGAGGCCTTTAGGACGGTCGTCGACGGTCTCGCGGAGGCCTGCGAGGAGCTCGGCGCCGAGCTTATCGGCGGCCTCGATGCCCGCGGCTTCCTGCTGGGCTCGGCCGTGGCCTACAAAATGGGCCTGGGCATCCTCGCCATTCGTAAGGCCGGCAAGCTTCCGCCGCCGGTCCTGCACCAGGATTACTCGCTCGAGTATGGCCACGCGGCCCTGGAAATCCCCGCCGATAGCTCGGAGCTCAAGGGCAAGAAGATTGCCCTCGTCGACGACGTGCTCGCCACCGGCGGCACGCTCTACGGCGCGAAGCTGCTCCTGGAGAAGGCCGGCGCCGAGGTCGTGGGCAACGTCGTCATCATCGAAGTGAAGGGATTGGGCGGGCGTGAGCGCCTAGCGGGACCCCCGCTCGTTGTGTTGGGGAACACAGACTAGACTGAGAAGTCCTAGCACTGTTCCCCGTGCCGCGGCCTAATTCCCGGCGTGGGGGAGCCTTCGAGCAAGAAAGTGGGCGCGCATATGACTAACGACCGCGGCACCAAACGTTCCTCCGGCTCGGGCATGCGCAGCATGTCGGCCCGCCTGGCGCGGTCGCTCACGGGCGGTGGCCGCGTCAAGGTCAACCCGGTCCTTGACCCCTTGCTGTCCATCCACAAGCAGTTTCACCCCCGCGCCGACGTGGCCCTGCTCAACCGTGCGTACACGACCGCCGAGCGCCTGCACGAGGGCGTGTTCCGCAAGTCGGGCGACCCGTACATCACACACCCGCTCGCCGTGGCGACCATTGCTGCGGAGATCGGCATGGACACCACCACCGTCGTCGCGGCCCTACTCCACGACACGGTGGAAGATACGGATTACTCGCTTGATGACTTAACCCGCGACTTTGGTCCGGAGGTCATGCGCCTGGTCGACGGGGTGACGAAGCTCGACAAGGTGGCCCTCGGCGCGGCGGCGGAGGCCGAGACCATCCGCAAGATGGTCGTCGCCATGGCCACGGACCCGCGCGTCCTCGTCATCAAGGTCTGCGACCGTCTCCACAACATGCGGACGATGCGGTTCCTTCCGCCGGAGAAGCAGGCGAAGAAGGCCCGCCAGACGCTCGACGTCATCGCACCGCTCGCGCACCGCCTGGGCATGGCGAGCGTGAAGTGGGAACTCGAGGACCTCGCCTTCGCGATTTTGTACCCCAAGAAGTACGACGAGATCGTGCGCATGGTCGCTGACCGCGCGCCCTCGCGCGATAAGGCGCTGAAAGAAATCATCGACGAAGTCTCGCGCGCACTACGCGAAAATGGCATCGACGCCGAGGTCATGGGCCGCCCGAAGCACTACTGGTCGATTTACCAAAAGATGATCGTCCGCGGACACGAGTTCGCTGAGATCTTTGACCTCGTGGGCATCCGCATCCTCGTGGACGACGTGAACTCCTGTTACGCGGGTATCGGCGTGGTCCACTCCTTGTACTCGGCGCTGCCGGGCCGCTTCAAAGACTACATCTCCTCGCCGCGCTTTGGCGTCTATCAGTCCCTGCACACCACCGTGATGGCTGCTGGCGGCCAGACCCTCGAGGTTCAGGTCCGCACGCACGAGATGCACTACAACGCGGAGTTCGGCGTAGCGGCGCACTGGCGCTACAAGGAGATGAAAGGCAAGAACGGCCACTCAAACGAGGAAGTCGACCAGATGGCGTGGATGCGCCAGCTTCTCGACTGGCAGAAGGAAGCCGCGGACCCCAACGAGTTCCTTGATTCGCTGCGCTATGACCTCACGAGCCAGCAGATCTTTGCCTTTACGCCCAAGGGTGACGTGGTCAACCTGCCCGCCGGCTCTACGCCCGTGGACTTCGCCTACGCCGTCCACACGGAGGTTGGCCACCGCTGCATCGGCGCGAAGGTCAACGGCAAGCTCGTCGCCCTCGAATCGACCCTGAAATCTGGCGACAAGGTGGAGATCTTCACCTCCAAGGACGAGAACGCCGGCCCGTCCCGCGATTGGCAGGAGTTCCTCGTCTCGCCGCGCGCCAAGGCGAAGGTGCGCCAGTGGTTCGCCAAGGAGCGCCGCGAGGAGCACCTTGAGGCCGGCCGTGACGCGCTCGCCGCCGAGGTCCAGCGCGGCGGTCTGCCCATGCACCGCCTGTTTACCGCGCAGTCCATGAAGCAGGTCGTGCAGCAGTTGCACTTTACCGACGTGGACGCGCTCTACACTGCCATCGGCGCGGGCCACGTCTCCGCGCAGCATGTCGCCAACCAGCTCATGGCGCTCTTTGGCGACCAGGACGACGCTGTCGATGCCCTCGCGTCGCGCACCTCGCTGTCCGAGCTCGAGGCCACCGCCAAGGCACACACCGCGGATTCGCACTCGGCGACGGGCGTCCTCGTGGAGGGCAACCCGGACGTCATGGCGAAGCTCGCGAAGTGCTGCCAGCCGGTGCCCGGTGACGAAATCTTTGGCTTCGTCACCCGCGGCGGCGGCGTGTCCGTCCACCGCGCGGACTGCACGAACGCCGAGAAGCTCCGCTCTGAGCCTGAGCGCATGATGCGCGTGGAGTGGGCGACGAGCACGCCTTCCGATGGCGCCTTTGCCGCCACCGTGCAGCTCGAGGCGCTCGACCGTCAAGGCCTGCTCTTCGAGCTCACCCGGATCTTCAGCGACCAGAAGCTCAACGTGCTCAACATGAGCTCCAACCGCGGCGACGACAACATCGCGACCATCCGCTTTACATTCTCCGTCTCCGACATCAAGCAGCTGGGTCAGCTCATGACCTCGCTGCGCAACACGGAAGGCGTCTTCGACGTCTACCGCGTCACGGCCTAGCCGCGCCGCCCCGCCGCCCTTCGCCCCGCAGATTCTTCTGCGGGGCGTTTCGCATGCCGGTAAAGAAACGCGGCGCGACATCATGGTGAAGCCTTGATGAATTTCGCGGGCCAGTCGGGTAAAGCTCCTGTTCATTCGTGGGGATTCGCGCTGCGCGCGGTGGGAATTGGCGCTATAAAGAACCGTCGTAGTGATCATCCCTCTTTTCTCTTTTGGAGCTTCCATGACCAACTTCCGTCGCTTTGGCCAGCTGCTCGCGGCCACGACCGTCACCGCTACCGTCCTCACCGGCGCACCCGCCGCCTTCGCCGAGGATTCCGTGACTTTCTCCGTCTCCAACATCACGGACCTGCACGGCCACATCGCCAATGGCCTCAACACCGAAGAAGGCGCACAGGAGGGCGACGAGATGGGCGTCGCTCTGCTGCAGTCGCTCATCAAGAAGGTCAACGAGGGCCAGAACTACGCGCTCACCACCTCCGGTGACAACGTCGGCGGCTCCGCCTACATTTCCGCCATCTCCGGCGATGAGTACACGATGGACGCGCTCAACGCCATGGGCGTGGCGGCATCGGCAGTCGGCAACCACGAGTTCGACAAGGGCACCGAGGACCTCATGGGCCGCATCGACGCGAGCTCGGACTTCCCGATCCTTGGCGCCAACATCACGAAGGACGGCAAGCCGCTTCTCGATGCCTCCGTGGTCAAGGAGATCGACGGCGTCAAGGTCGGCTTCGTCGGCTCCGTCACGAAGAACACCGAGAACAAGGTTGCTCCGTCGCTCATCGAGGGCGTGGAGTTTGGCGACCCGGTCGAGGCCACCAACAAGGAGGCTACCCGCCTCAAGGAGTCCGGCGAGGCTGACGTTGTCATCGCGCTGTTCCACGAGGACGCTCAAGAGTACGCCAAGGGCTTTAACAAGGATGTTGACGTTCTCTTCGGTGGCGACACCCACCTGAAGACCCAAGGCACCGTGGAGCGCGAGGGCGCGCTGCCGCTGCAGTGGGCACAGGGCTGGGAGTATGGCAAGCTGCTCAACGACGTGGACATCACCTTCGACCGCGATGCGGACAAGATCACTGACATCAAGCTCACCCAGTACGATGCCACCGCTGCCGCGGAGCTGACCGAGGACGAGGCCATCGCGCAGATCGTCGCCGAGGCAAAGACCAAGGCCGAGGAGCTGGGCAAGGATGTCGTCGGCACGACCGAGCAGGCCATGTTCCGCGGCTCTGACGAGGGCAAGGGTTCCGGCTCCAACCGCGGCGTCGAGTCCACCCTCAATAACTTCATTGCGCAGGCACAGCGTGACTCCGTGGCCAAGGCCACCGGCAAGACCATCGACTTGGGTGTCATGAACGCCGGCGGCGTGCGCGCAGACCTCGACAAGGGCGAGACCACCTACGAGGAAGTCTTCACCGTCCAGCCCTTCGGCAACTCGGTCGCGTACGGCAAGATTTCGGGCAAGGACCTCATCCAGGCTTTTGAGAACCAGTGGCAGCCGGGCAATTCCCGCCCGCGCCTGTCCCTGGGTGTCTCGGACAACGTCTCGGTTGTCTACAATCAGACGGCGGAGCAAGGCATGCGCGTCCAGTCCGTCACCATCGACGGCAAGCAGGTTGAGGCTGAGAAGGACTACACCATCGCGCTGTCCACGTTCCTCATCGGCGGTGGCGACGGCTTCTTCGCCGAGGGAGCTATCAAGGACGTGACTGACCTGGGCTACATGGATACCCAGGCGATGATCGACTACATCAAGGCGGGCGACGCCAAGGTCCGCGCTGGCCAGTCCGACGTGGGTGTCCACATCGACGGCGAGGTTGTCCCGGGCAAGGAGATCACGGTCAACCTGTCCTCCCTCAACTACTCGACCGAGGGCGAGCCGATGGCGAAGACCGTCACCGTGCAGCTCGGCGACGCAAAGGTTACCGCGGACATCGACAACGCGGCGCTGGAAGGCGACGCCCAGCACGGCGAGCGCGGCCGCGCCTCCGTCAAGCTCACTGTTCCGGAAGGCATCACCGGTGCGCAGGAGCTGAAGATCACCACCGACGCGGGCACCAACGTCGCGCTGCCGTTCGACTTCGGCGGCGACGACAAGGGCGACGGCTCGAGCGACAAGGGTTCGAGCGACAAGGGTTCGAGCGATAACGGCTCCAGCAACAAGGATTCCAGCGCCGACGGTTCCTCCATCGGCGGCGGCATTGCGGCTCTCGTGGCCGTCATCGCCGCGGTTGCTGGCGCGCTCGCCATGGCGGGCAACGCGCTGCCGGAGCCGGTGCGCTCCATCATCGCGCAGCTGCGCGCTCAGCTGAAGATCTAACATTGAAGTTCTAGCGCTGCCAACCGCACTCAGCGGGGCGTTCCCACCAGAAACGGCAGGGGCGCCCCGCTTTCGTGTTGCTGCGGATAGTAGGGTCGAAGGTGTGAAAGTTCTAGGCAATGAGCTCGTGTACCAACTCGGCATCGAACCCCATCGCATCATCGTCGTTGTTGTCGCGACCGTGGGGATCTATTTGGCCTTTATGATTCTGGTCAAACTCTTCGGTTCGCGAGTGCTCACGTCCATGTCCGCGTCGGATGCCGTCATCATCATTATGTTCGGTGCCGTCTCAGGCCGTGTCATCGTGGGTAATCCACCCACGCTCGCCGCGGGCGTTGTCGGCCTGGCAACCCTTATGGCGCTCGAGGCCGCCTTTGGTACCGTGCGTCGCTACGTGGGCTGGTCGCGTTTCATCGACCGCCGTCCTGTCCTCCTCATGTACAAGGGCCGCAAGCACGTGGAGAACATGCAGTTTGCGCACATCAGTAATTCGGACATCATCTCGGCCATACGCAAGGCCGGCTTGGGACGCTTCCAAGATGTGCAGGCTATGGTTCTTGAGCCTACCGGCCAGATATCCATCGTGAAATCGGGCCAACCGCTCGACAACGCCATTCTCGCCGACGCACGCGGCGCCGTGGAGCTTTGTGAACAGATCGAGGCCGAACAACGCGAAGCAGAAGCTGCCGCAGCTGAAGAATCCAGCGGGGGAGAGACGCGGGTTGAAAGCAGGGGCACGGCTCAGCAACCAGCGAATCCGCCGACGCTCGACCTCAACCCGGCGAATCCCCCTAAGGATTCGAACTAGCGCGGATTCGTCGGAGCACATGAGAAACGCCCCGGCGGTGGACTCCAGAATCTAGGAGTCGCCGCCGGGGCGTTGGTGCGTTCGCAGGTAGAGACTACGCAGCGAAAGACATGGCGCTGTCGAGCGCCTTGATGATGGAGGTGAAGATGGAGATCCAGTCGCGGATCTCGCCCGGGCTCACCTCTTCGTCATCGTCGGAAGAGCTGGCGAAGAAGCTGTCGCTCGAGCCAGACTCGGTAGCGGTGACGTCGTCCTCAGCGGCCGCGAAGCCAGTGCCAGCGAAGGTGAGGGCGATGGCGGTCGCACCAGCAACGAGAGTCTTACGAATGGAGTGCTGCATGGAAGTTCCTTTGATTCAGGGTGATGGGGTGGGGATAAGTAGACAGGTGAGACGGAATGCTTAGACGAAACCGCCCTCGCAACTAGAAAAGGCGGAGGGCGGCTATCTATTCTTCAGTCACAAAATGCGCGGTGCGCTCTGACTTCTTCTTAGAACGGAAGGTCGAAGTACTTGCCCAGGAATGCAAGCAGGGTGCCCAGGGCACCGATGACAGCGGTGAAGACGGCGATCCAGTCGCGGATTTCCTTCGGCTTCATGTCCTTGATGGAGGAACCCTCGTCCTTCTTGTCGTCTTCGTCCTTGGAGTCGCTTGCGGCCTTCTGTGCGGCCTCGAGGGAAGCCTTGGCGGCCTTGAGGGACTTCTCAGCGTTGGCCAGGGACTCCTTGGCGTTGGTGACGGAAACGTCAGCAGCCTTGTCCTCGGTCTCCTTAGCGGCCTTCTCGGCAGCGGCAACAGCGGTCTTGGCAGCGGCGACGGCGTCCTTAGCCTTCTTGACAGCAGCATCGGCGTTGGCGACGTTGCCCTTCTCAGCAGCCTTGGCTTCCTCGGCGGCCTTAGCGGCAGTCTCCTCAGCGGCCTTAGCGTCCGCAGCAGCCTTCTGCGCAGTCTCGACAGCATCGGCGGCGGTGTTGGTGTTGTTGGTCTCGGCGGGGGCAGCGGTGCCAGGGTTGTCCTGAGCGGAGGCAACGGAAGCGCCACCGAAAGCAACGGCAACGGCGGTAGCGGAGGCAATGAGCGCCTTGCGGGAGAAGAACTTCATGTTGTGAATCCTTAAAAAGAAGTCGCGGTGTTACAGACGCGTCTGATAGTAACGGCGTCGTTATAGCTTTGCAAGCGCTTTTTGATGATCAACCCCAACCTGTTATTTCCCTGTGAGCTTGAACGTTGGGTGGAATGCGCCTGTTAGGTCTATGAGCTGGGCGCTTGCCTGAGAGTTTTAAGTTTTGTCGCCAGAAATTAAATGACGCGGGTGTAATTTTATGTCGACCGTCACAGCTGGCTTGAGGTGAATATTAAGTGGAGGAGAGGCTTTCAGAACGCCGGCGCGTGCGACGGTGGGTGAAGGGGGCATCGGAAAGCTAGGGAAAACGAAGAAAGCCCGCCCCGGTGAGGGCGGGCTGGGATAGCAGTATTAGGCGACCGAGACGGACTCGATCTTGACTTCCTTGGCGGGGGCGCCATCGGTGGCGCCGTCCTGAATGCCGAGGCGGGCGATCTTGTCCACGGTCTCCATGCCTTTGTCAGTCACGGTGCCGAAGTAGGTGTAGGCCGGAGCCAGCGGCGAGTCGTCGTAGTTAATGAAGAACTGCGAGCCGTTGGTGTCCGGACCGCTGTTCGCCATGGCGAGCGAGCCCTTGGGGTAGGTCACCGGGGAGGACTGATCCTCGATCTCATCGGTGGGGTACTCGTTAGCGAACTGGAAGCCCGGGCCGCCGGAGCCGGTGCCGGTGGGGTCGCCACACTGGATGACGAAAATGCCAGACGAGGTCATGCGGTGGCAGACCGAGTCATCGTAGTAGCCCTGCTTGGCCAGGGAGGTAATGGCGTTGACGGTGCACGGTGCGAGCGCGCGATCGAGCTCCATGGGGATATCGCCCTGGTTGGTCTTGAACGTGACCTTAGCGGTGCCCTCGGTGGAGATGTCCTTGCCGTCCGGGACCTTGGCGCCGTTGTCGTCGGAACCCTGGGACTCGTTGTAGGTGCACTCCACGG
Organism: Corynebacterium sp. DNF00584; assembly: GCF_001552965.1. Lineage (NCBI taxonomy): Bacteria > Bacillati > Actinomycetota > Actinomycetes > Mycobacteriales > Corynebacteriaceae > Corynebacterium > Corynebacterium sp. DNF00584. Next base: position 54,616 of record NZ_KQ959769.1, read on the forward strand.
TCTTTGCCAGCGGCGTGGCGCGCTTGCCGGTAAGGGCAACGGCCTCCGGGGTGGCGGTCGTGGTGGCGTCTTGGGAGGACTCGGCGACCGACGCTGCGTCGTCGTTGCTGCGGGTGGCCATGTACGTAATGCCGCCGCCGATGGCGAGAATCGCGAGGAGGGAGGCGAGCACGACGCCGAGCGGGCGGGCCTTTTCTTTGCGGTCGCGGGACTTGAGCTCGCGCTCAAGCTGGTTGAGCGCCTCTGCGCCGCGCTGGGAGTTATCAGCCACTGGAGTTCTACGCTTTCTGTAGGTAACGGGCACGTTTCGGGGCCTCCGTTCGCGCCGCGTGCGGTGGGGCCCGCGGCGTGAGGAAGCTAGCGCCATTATCTTACGCGACGCGGTGTCCACGGTTTCACACGTGGGCACGCTGATCATCCCTTATCGCTGGATTGACGTTAACTGTATTGCCCCTTGGTATGGCCGCAATCACTTTTACAAAAACTCCGCAGCGCCGAATGGCGAGGTGCCGAAGTCTTCTCCCGTTCGAGCTCGTGGGCGCTCACTTCAAGCCGATGAAGGACTCGGGCTTCGCTGGCAAGCGCCTGGTGCTGTCCATCTTCCCGTTGATTGATACGGAAGCGTGCAGTTCCTCTGTACGCGAGTTGAATGAGCGCGCGGCCTGCATGGAGGTGTATATCGAATCACCTGCCGTTCGCGCTGGCGCGTTTCTGCTCGGCGGAGAATAGTGAAAACGTTGTGACGGACTTCCGCTTCACGTGTGGTGATGATTGCGGCAAGACCATCCCCACTTCGCCGGCGAACGGCCTGCGTGCGAGCGGTGTTGTGGTCATAGACCCCTATTCGGAGCTCAGTCTCTGAGTTTGAGCGCCAGTCCGATGACGACGCAGCCATCGACGCGCTCTATTCACCGCGCGGTAGTCTCGTCTCCATGGATATTTATGGATTCGGAGCCGGCCCCTACAAGGCGAATACCTATGTTGTCGCCAACGGTGTGCGCGCCTTTGTTGTCGATCCTGGCCTCCATGCGCGCCAGCGTGTGCTCGATCTCGTGGCGGAGCACTCGTTGACGCTTGAGGCTATTGTGCTCACGCACGGCCACGTGGACCACTCGCGCGAGGCGGGGGACCTCGCGGCGGAGCTCGATATTCCGGTCTATATTCACCCGGACGATGAATTCTTCCTCGACAAGGCCAAGGGCATGTCCGAGCAGTCCCGCCAGCTCTTCGATGCGGAGAATATGCTCCCCATCAAGGACCTGCGCTATCTTTCCGGCTCCACCCTGGAGCTTGCCGATGCCCCCTTTACCCTCCGCCATGCCCCCGGTCACTCGCCCGGGTGCGTGCTCATTATCGGCGAGGATTTTGCGCTCACGGGCGACGTGCTCTTCCGCGGCTCCATCGGCCGCACGGATCTTTTTGGTTCGGATCCGGAGGCTATGCAGGCCTCGCTGCGCGGACCTGTGTGGGAGCTTGACGATAAGCTTGCTATTCTGCCTGGCCACGGGCCCACGTCCACCATGCGCGCGGAGAGGGCGACCAATCCGTTCCTCATCCAGATTGGGGAGGTAATGTAAGTGGCCGTGAGTGATAAGAAGCAGTTTAAGGCCCTGTCCGCGCCGAAGGGTGTGCCGGATTATGTTCCGCCGCAGTCGGCTACTTTCTACAAGGTCCGCGAGACCATGGTGCGCGAGGCGCATCTGTCTGGCTTCCAGCACATCGAGCTGCCCATCTTCGAAGACACCGCGCTCTTTGCCCGCGGCGTGGGCGAGTCCACGGACGTCGTGACGAAGGAGATGTACACCTTCGCCGACCGTGGCGACCGATCCGTGACGCTGCGCCCAGAGGGCACCGCCGGTGTCATGCGCGCCGTCATCGAGCACAACCTGGACCGCGGCCAGCTTCCGGTCAAGCTCAACTACTTTGGCCCGTTTTTCCGCTACGAGCGCCCGCAGGCCGGCCGTTACCGTCAGCTCCAGCAGGTGGGCGTCGAGGCCATCGGCGTCGACGATCCGGCGCTCGACGCTGAGGTCGTAGCCCTGGCCGACCGCTCTTTCCGCGCCCTCGGTCTCTCTCAGTTCCGCCTCGAGCTCACGAGCCTGGGTGATAACACGTGCCGTCCGGCCTACCGGGAGAAGCTGCAGGCGTTCCTCTTCAAGCTGCCGCTCGATGAGGAGACCCGCCACCGCGCGGAGATCAACCCGCTGCGCGTGCTCGACGATAAGCGTGCCGAGGTGCAGGAGATGACCGCGGATGCGCCGCTCATGCTCGACTATCTGTCGCCGGAGTGCCAGGAGCACTTCGAGACCGTCACGGGTCTCCTCGACGACATGGGCGTGGAGTACACCATCAATCCGCGCATGGTTCGCGGCCTCGACTACTACACGAAGACGTGCTTCGAGTTCGTCCACCCGCTCCTTGGCGCGCAGTCGGGCATCGGCGGCGGCGGCCGCTACGACGGACTCATGTCGCAACTGGGCGGCCAGGAGCTTTCCGGCGTCGGCTACGGCCTGGGCGTCGACCGCGCGCTGCTCGCGCTCGAGGCCGAGGGCATTGAGCTCGAGGGCACTTCCTCCCGCGTCGACGTCTTCGGCGTGGCGCTGGGTGCCGAGGCGAAGAAGAAGATGGCGCTCATCGTCAACGACCTGCGCAAGGCTGGCATTTCCGCCGATATGTCCTTCGGCGACCGCGGCCTCAAGGGCGCGATGAAGGGCGCGGACCGCGCCGGTGCCCGCTTCGCCCTCGTTCTCGGCGACCAGGAGCTTGCCAACGGCACGGTGGCGCTCAAGGACCTCGCGGCCCACGAGCAGCACGACGTGCAGCTCGCGGACGTTGCCTCCGAGATTTCTTCGCGTCTGGCCTAGCAACTCGTCCTCCCCGCGCCCGCGTGGCGCGGGGATTTTCCTATTCTTGGTGTCCTGCGCGCACGCCGGCGAGGTAGAGGTCAACCATCTGCGCCTCGATGTCGGGCTGATACTCGGCGAGATCCACCGTGCGGGGGCGGGTGAGGGCAAGCAGTCCCGTCACGAATTCGAGGTGGGTCACGCCCGGACCGATGGCGCCGGCCGCCTGACCGCGTGCGATAAAACGGTCGCCGCCGGCGATGAGCTTCTCCAGCTCGGGCAGCAGCGTCGGGTCAAGCGCAGAGAGTTGCTCGGGGACGAATACCGGGACGAGTGTGGCCGCGCCGATATCGAGCAAGGCCTGGGCGTAGTCATGCACGAGTGCCTGTGCTGCCGCGGCGTCCGCGTCCTCGAGCTGGTGGTTGATGTCTTGCTGACGCTCGAGAAACGCGAGGCCCATGCGCTCGGTACACGCGATGGCGAGGACGTCCTTGTCGGCGAAGTTGCGGTAGAGCGTGGCAATGCCCACGCCGGCACGCTCGGCGACGCGGTCAAGGGTGACCTCTGGACCCTGGGCGCGGAAGAGCTCGATGGCGGCGTCGATGAGGGCATCGCGGCGGCGGAGGGCATCGGCACGCATGTGGAGACACTACTTTCTAGATATAGACGAGACGGGTTTCGTGTACGACGCGGCGCGGTCCAGGGGCGCTACCGGTTGGTCACTGCGTTGGCGCGCGGGAGGCGGCATCGGGCAGCAGGCCGAGCAGAAGGTCAACGAGGTTGCGGTGCTCAGTGCCGTCGAGGCCCAGATCCGTCTTGGGGATGTTATCGGGGACCGCACGCAGCGCGCCGAACTCGCGCTCGCGTGTGCTCTCCGCGGCAAGAAGGTCCGTGACCTGGTAGTAATGACGTTGCCCATCGCGTTCGGCGACGACGTTGATTTCTTGGGCTGGTGGTCACCGTATGCCGGGCTCTGGCCAACGGTGACGGACAATCCGCGTCAGCGCAGCTCTTGAAAGACGATGTTTTCTAAGACCAGCTCGATGTCTGCCGCTTTGAGCTGGGGTGTCGTTTATAATCGACAGCCCAGCTCCGGGGTGTGCGCGAAGAGAAACTGGTGAGAACGGGACTGCTTAGCACTCGACCTGAGAGACGGCGAAGCCGAGCGTTTTCGCCAGGCCGCCGATGGAGGTCTCCTTGTACTTGTCCATCATGTCGCGGCCCGTCTCCGCCATCGTCTCCACGACGTCATCGAGGGAGACGCGGTGTTCGCCGTCGCTCATCTTCGCCAGGCGCGCGGCATTGATGGCCTTGACAGCACCGATGGCGTTACGCTCGATGCACGGAATCTGCACGAGGCCGCCCACCGGGTCGCACGTGAGCCCCAGGTTATGCTCGAGGGCGATCTCGGCGGCGTTTTCGACCTGGCGCGGCGTGCAGCCGAGGAGCTCGGCCATGCCGGCTGCGGCCATCGAGGAGGCCGAGCCGACCTCGCCCTGACAGCCGACCTCAGCGCCGGAAATCGACGCGTTCTGCTTGATGATCATGCCCACGGCACCCGCGGTGAGCAGGTAGCGGCGAGCAGACTCGCGCGTGAAGCCTGCCTGGAAATCGCGCGCGTAGTGGAGGACGGCCGGGATAATGCCGCACGCGCCGTTCGTGGGCGCCGTGACGACGCGGCCCCCCGCGGCATTTTGCTCGTTGACGGCGAGTGCGTAGAGGTTGACCCATTCCATGGCGGAGAAGCCGCAGGATTCGTCATCCTGGCGGTTGAGGAGCTGCGTGTAGAGCTTCGGCGCGCGGCGCGTGACGTCGAGGCCGCCGGGCAAGATGCCCTTCGTCGCGATGCCCTGGGTGACGCATTCGCGCATGGTATCCCACACGAGGTCGAGATGGTCGAGTACGGCTTGGGCGCCACCCTCGTCGGCATGGAGCTTTTCCTCGTTAGCGAGGACGACCTTCCACACCGGCAAGCCGGTGCGCTCGCAGTGGGCGAGGAGCTCGGCACCGGTGGTAAACGGATAAGGCACCACGTCATCGACGGAGGCGGCGGCCATGCCCGCGGGGACCTCGTCCGAGGCGCGCAGCTGGGCGTCGAGCTCGGCGCGCGAGAGGATAAAACCACCGCCCACCGAGAAGTACTCGGAGTTCGACGCTACGAGGTTGCCGTCCGCGTCCCAGGCACTGAAGATGAGGCAGTTGGGGTGTTCTGGCACCGGCGTCGGGTCGAAGCCGATAGAGAAGTCGAGCGAGCCCAGCGGGCCCTTGACGCGGCCGGCGGAGGGGATAATCGAGCCGGGTGCGGGCTTGGCGTCGAGCGGCACGGTAAGCGGCTCCCAGCCGGCAAGTCCCAGGATGACCGCGCGGTCGGTCGCGTGGCCCTTACCCGTGGCGGCGAGCGAGCCACGTAGCTGTGTGTGGACCTTCGCCGGGAACTCGGGCAGAGACTCCACGAAAACCTTGGCCGCGCGCATGGGACCGACGGTGTGCGAGGAGGAGGGGCCGATGCCGATCGAAAAGATATCGGTGACGCTAATAGTCATGGAAAGATGAGTCCTTCGGAAAATTCGGGGTTGCCAAAGGGATGACGACCCATCCTAACGCGTGGCCGCGACCGCGCCGCGCTGGCTCACGAGAGTGGGGTTAAATGGGGGTATTCGCAAGGTTCGCCCAGCTCATGCATAGTTTACGGCCGCCTGCAATAATGCAGAAGGCCGCGGCGGCGACGGACTAGTCGCCGGTATGACCGCCCAAGAGCTGTTCGAAGGGCACGAAGTCTTCCTCGAGGTCGAGGCCGGTCTTCCGGCGCGGGGAGGAGTTATCATTGCTGCCGATGCCGCTGAGTCCCCCGACGCGGTCCGAGGGCCCCACCATGAGGTCGGCCAGCTGGGCCGCGGCGCGTTCGATGCGGCGTGCAGTCTGAGCGCCTTCCTCGGAGCCGAAGGAGTCCGTGGACTGGTAGATGCCCGTGGGGACGACGACGGCGTGGAGGTAGTTAAACAGCGGTCGCATGGCGTAGTCGAGCATGAGCGCATGCCGCGTCGAGCCGCCCGTGGCGCCAATGAGCGTGGGCAATCCGTCGAGCGCGTGCGTGTCGAGCGTATCGAAGAACATCTTGAACAGTCCCGAGAAGCTGCCCTGGAACGCCGGGGTCACGGCGATGAGCCCGTCCGCTGTGGAGATCGCGCGCTTGGCTTCGTCGAGGTGCGGGGTCACCGCGCCCCAGTTCGTCATGGCCTCGGCGAGCTCACCGGCGAGCTCGCGCAGCTCGAAGACGGTGGTCTTAACGCCCTCGCCGCGGGCGCCGATTGTGGACTCGGTGGCTGCGGAGAGGGCATCGGCAAGCTTGCGGGTGGAGGAGGGAGTAGACAGGCCGGCGGTGATGACGACGAGGTTACGCATGGTTTTCCTCCTTGGCGGGTGCGACCTGGAAGTGCGGGGCGTCGCGGTGGTCCTGGAGCCAGCCGTGGGTGGGCGGATCGGACGGGACGTGGTCCGGGCGGCGGGCCTCCATGCGGCGGCGCAGCTCGGGCACGACCTCAGTGCCGAGGATTTCCACTTGCTTGAGCGCGAGCTCCTGAGGGAGCCCTGCGTGGTCGACAAGGAAGAGCTGACGCTGGTAGTCGCCCACCCAGTCCGCGAACTGCATGGTGCGATCGATAACCTGCTCCACGGTGCCGACGGTCAGTGGCGTCTGTGCGGTGTAGTCCTCGAGCGAGGGACCGTGGCCGTAGACCGGCGCGTTGTCGAAGTAAGGACGGAAGGTGTCCTTGGCTTCCTGCTCCGTGTCTGCGATGAAGACCTGGCCTCCCAGGCCGACGATGGCCTGATCTGCGCGGCCGTGGCCGTACTTCTCGTAGCGGCGGCGGTACATCGCGACCATCTTCGCGGTGTGTTCCTTGTTCCAGAAGATGTTGTTGTGGAAGAAACCGTCGCCGTAATACGCGGCCTGCTCTGCAATCTGTGGGGAGCGGATGGACCCATGCCAGACAAACGGCGGCACGCCGTCGAGCGGGGCCGGGGTGGAGACGTACGAGTGCAGCGGCGTGCGGAACTTGCCCTGCCAGTTGACGACGGGTTCGCGCCACAGGCGACGAAGGAGGTGATAATTCTCAACGGCGAGCGGGATGCCCTGGCGGATATCTTTGCCGAACCACGGGTAGACCGGGCCGGTATTGCCCCGGCCCATCATGAGATCCACGCGGCCGCCAGCGAGGTGCTGAAGGAAGACGTAATCCTCGGCGATCTTCACGGGATCGTTGGTCGTAATCAGCGTCGTAGACGTCGAGAGCTGAATATTCTTCGTCTGCGCCGCGATGAAAGCTAGGTGCGTCGTGGGGGAGGATGGCACGAATGGCGGGTTGTGGTGCTCGCCGGTAGCGAAGACGTCAAGTCCGACTTCCTCGGCCTTGAGCGCGAGCTCCGTCATGTTCTTAATGCGCTGCGCCTCGGTGGGTGAGGTGCCGTTGGTGGGGTCTTTCGTGACGTCACCGATGGTGAAAATACCAAACTGCATGGCCGTGGCCTTTCCCTATAATTAATTCATTCGCTATTTACGTTTAATCCTTGAATAATTCTATATGACGTAACAACAACCGGAAATTCATCTATTCCCACTCGACGGCGTCGATGAGTTCAGACAGGTCAGAGGGGGTGATGATGCGAATGGGGCTTTGGTTCTTCTTACCGTGCTCCGTCATGACGGCTGCACATGCGTGCGTGCCGTCCTTCGCGGGATCCGTCAATGCGTCTATGGCCTCCTGCGCGGTGGCCTGGCGGTCAAGGAACACGGCGCGGTCTGCAGGCTCGCCGAAAGCGAGGACTTCTCGCACGGTCACGGCGTCGAGCTGGCTATTATCCTCAAGGTCCGCGGCGACCCACCGCGTGATGACGTTGGTGGTGAGCAGCTGGAGGAACGAACCATTCTCATAGATGGGGATTTGCGAAAAGTCGTGTTGGGCGATGAGGCTTAGCGCCTGTGAGATGGATGCATTGGGTTCCAGCACGACAACGTCCTGTCCCCCCAGGATTCTCAAGGCCGTGGGCGGATTAGTAAGCAGGTCGCGCAATCCTTCGATGCTTTCGACGACGCGCGGGTGCGGCTCTGCGATGGGGGCGCCGTCGTAGTAGCGGCCATGCGCGATAGCGTTGCGCAGGTTGGAATAGTCCTTGAGCGTTTCCGCCTGCTTGCCTGAGAGGATGTGCCGCTCTACGGCGCGGTCCGCCATCCACCAGAAGGAGTCTGAATTCTTGGCGTTGAGCCGGGAGCGCAGATGTTGTTCGATGTCGTTGAATGCGGCGAAGAAGGCTGCGGAGGTGTGCGTCATGGTGCCCGAGTCTACCTGCGTGACCACACGCTGACAGCGCGCGAAAACGACGGAACCGCCAGCCCGGGTGACCGGGCGGCGGCTTAGGCGACTGAGGTGATTATTAGAAGACGACGCGAAGGATGGACACCGTCACAGCGGCGATACCTGCGGCGGCCGGTAGCGTGATGACCCATGCCAAGGCGATGGGCTTCATCAGGTTCCAGTTGGCTGCCTTGTTGACGATACCGATACCGAGGACGGCGCCGATGAGGATATGGGTCGAGGAGACCGGCAGGCCCAACAGGGACGCGGCCATGACGACTGCAGCGGCGGAAAGCTCAGCGGCGAAGCCGGAGGAAGGGTGCATTTGGGTCAAGCCGGAACCCACGGTCTGGATAACGAAGCGACCGATAAACCACAGTCCGGCGATCAACGCAATGCCCATCGCGATCATCACGGCCGGAGGGACGGCTGCCTCATCCGAGATCTGGCCGGTCTTGAGCACGTCGATGACGGCGACGAAGGGGCCAATCGCGTTGGCGATGTCGTTGGAGCCGTGAGAGAAGGCGAAGGCGGAAGCGGTAAAGACCTGCATCCAGCTAAAGAGCAGGAAAGTCGAGCGCTGCAGCGAGTGGCGCTTGAGGGTGCGCGCGAAGATGGCCACGGCCATCCACACCACGGCGCCCACCATGCCCATGATGAGGAAGTTTTGGAGCGAGGATAGGTCAAGGCCCACATGCTTGAGGCCCTTGAAGAGCATCATCGCGGAAATGATGACAGCGCCCGCGGCGGCGAGAATGGGCACCCAGTTTTCCAAGGCGCGGTGCGCGTTGACGCTCGACTGCTCCATGTTGATGGCGTAGAGCTCACGGTAGTAATCAGACTCGAGCTGGTCAGCGTCGAAGTTCTCTTCAGCCACGAGGGCGGCGTCGCGGGCCATGGCGTTGGTGTAGGAAATCTTCTGCAGCTCGTCCATGCGGTCGAAGCTGGACTTGTGCTTTTCGCGCATTTCATAACGGCGGGTCTTAATTTCCCGCAGCTTTGCGTCAGCTTCGTCGTTGTAGTAGAGGATGGAGCGTTTAATCCAGCCAAAAAGCAGCCAGGCCGCCACACCGCCGAGTACGGGGGAGAGGACCCAGGAGATAGCAATGGTGCCGATGCCGCCCCACTGGACCATCTCCCAGCCGCCCTTGTGGGTGGTGAAGCCGACGGTGAGAGCCGCGCCGACGATGCCGCCGATGATCGAGTGTGTCGTCGAAACCGGCCAGCCCATGCGCGTGGCGACTAAGAGCCAGGCTGCTGCGCCGAGGAGTGCGGCCATCATAATGTAGACAAACTCCATGGGATCGAGACCATTGATGGCGTCGAGGTCCACGATGCCGGAACGCACCGTGTCTGTAACTTCGCCGCCTGCCAGGATGGCGCCCGAGACCTCAAAGATGGCGGCGACGGCGAGCGCCTGCTTCATAGTCAGCGTGCCAGCACCCACGGAGGTGCCGAAGGAGTTAGCGACATCGTTACCGCCGATGTTAAACGCCATGAACATCGCGAAGATGACGGCGGTGATAAAGACGAGCTTGTTGGAGCCTTCGGCCACGTAACCGTTCGTCCACAGCAGAAACCAGACGAGCGTGACGGCCGTGAGCAAGCCGAACGAGAGATGCCATATCCAGTCATTGGATTTTGTGCTGCCCGGCGCACTGTTGGGTGCGGGGGCGGCAGCGTGTATCGCTTGGGACAACGGCTTTCCTTTCCTTCTAAGTCGAGAGCCCGCGAACGGGACCCGTCAAACCTAAAAGATCAAGGTTGCCAGGAGGTTAACGGACAGTGGCGTGGAGTTGGCTACTGTATACATAACGGCCCGTGACCACGTGAGATTACCCACTGTTGTCGCGGGCCTATGATGCGTGACTCTCACAGTGTGACGTTTAAGAGTTGTAGGCGCCGCGCTCCAAGTAGTCGCATGCGGACATCGTGCCCTCACGGTAACCCGTGAGGAAAGCGTTGCCACGCTGTTCCGAAGAACCGTGCGTCCACTGGTCGGGGCGGACCTGGCCACCGGAGCGACGCTGAATATTGTCGTCGCCCACGGCGCGGGCGGTATCGATGGCGGACTGCGCCTGCTCGTCCGTGATTTTTTCGATGTACGGCTCCTCGCCGTTGGCGCCTGGCTCAGAGGCATGGTGCGCCCAGATGCCGGCGTAGCAGTCGGCCTGCAGCTCGATCTTCACCGCGTTGGAGTCTTCGCCCGGCTGGTTGTAGTTCGACAGGCCGAGCGTGCCTTCAATCTGCTGGATGTGGTGACCGAACTCGTGCGCGACGATGTACTCCTGCGCAAGCGGAGCGTTCTCGGCGCCGAATTGGGTGAGCTGGTCAAAGAAGGACGTGTCGAAGTACGCCGACTGATCGCCCGGGCAGTAGAAGGGGCCGGTCTGTGCGCTGGCATAGCCGCAGCCGGAATTGGTGGCGTCTTGGAAGATGACAAGTCCCGGCTCCGTGTAGTCGAGCCCCGCCTGCTCCGGCAGGATGGCCGTCCACACTTGGTCGACGGAACGAGCCGTCGCCTCGACGCGGCAGTCGTCGTACGTGTTGGCAGCTTCTGCAGAGTCGCAGTGCGCGAGCGGATCGGTTCCGTCTGTGGATTCGCCGGACTCGATCTGGCCCTGAGAATCGTTCGCGCCCAGCATCCCGCCTAGATCACCGGGGTTGCCGCCCATGAGCAGGAACAGGCCGATGAGGAGCAGGGTGCCAATGCCGCCGCCGGCCGCAATGGTTCCGCCGCGGCGACCGCCTGAACCCGATCGTGCGCGCCTGCCTTCGTAATTTGCTCCTGAGCGAAATGTCATAAAATCAATCCAACCACAGTTTCGGACTGCGCGTCCCGCAGGTTGGGGTAAAAGATAAGTGACGAGTGTGTATCCGGCGTCTGCAGGCCACTCACCCGGACGGGTGGGGTGACCTCATCACTGCCCGGTGGGGCGAGGGCGGGTAAACTTGAGGGCCGCCCTTTATGACACAGTGCGCCGCGCCGCGGAGCACGCCGCCAGGCGGGGTGCCGCCCCGGGGCCAACGAGGACCCATTCGGCGGGAACACGACTTGTGGGTCATACTGCGCGCGCCGTTTACGCGTGGCGGATGGCCCCGAGAAATAAAAATCTGAAAGGAATGAGCACTAGTGCTGCGTACCCATTTGGCAGGCGAGCTTCGCAAGGATCTGGCCGGTGAGACCGTGACGCTGACGGGCTGGGTTTCCCGCCGTCGCGACCACGGCGGAGTGATCTTTATCGATCTGCGCGACCGCTCCGGTATTGCCCAGGTCGTCTTCCGCGAGTCCGAGGTTGCTGAGCGCGCCCACGATCTGCGATCCGAGTACTGCGTCAAGGTCACCGGCGTCGTCGAGCCGCGCCCGGAGGGCTCGGCCAACCCGAACCTCGCCTCGGGCGAGATCGAGGTCAACGTGTCTGACCTCGAGGTCCTCAACAAGTCTGCTGCGCTGCCGTTCCAGATCGATGACCCCTCCACCTCCGGTGAGGTGGGCGAGGAAGCCCGCCTGCGCTACCGCTACCTCGACCTGCGCCGCAAGTCCCAAGGTGATGCCCTGCGACTGCGCTCTGCCGCCAACCGTGCTGCGCGCAAGGTCCTCGACTCTCACGACTTCACGGAAATCGAGACTCCGACGCTCACCCGTTCCACGCCGGAAGGCGCCCGCGACTTCCTCGTGCCGGCTCGCCTGAAGCCGGGTTCTTGGTACGCCCTGCCGCAGTCCCCGCAGCTGTTCAAGCAGCTGCTCATGGTCGCTGGCATGGAGCGCTACTACCAGATCGCCCGCTGCTACCGTGATGAGGACTTCCGCGCTGACCGCCAGCCGGAGTTTACCCAGCTCGACGTTGAGATGTCCTTCGTCGACCAGGACGACATCATCGCGCTGGCCGAGGAAATCCTCGTCGAGCTATGGAAGCTCATCGGCTACGAGATCACCACGCCGATCCCGCGCATGACCTACGACCACGCCATGAAGTACTACGGCTCCGATAAGCCGGATCTGCGTTTCGACATCAAGATCGTCGAGTGCACGGACTTCTTCAAGGACACCACCTTCCGCGTGTTCCAGAACGAGTACGTCGGCGCCGTCGTCATGGAAGGCGGTGCCTCGCAGCCGCGCCGTCAGTTCGACGCGTGGCAGGAGTGGGCGAAGCAGCGCGGCGCTAAGGGCCTGGCCTACATCACGGTGGGCGAGGACGGCACGCTGGGCGGCCCGGTCGCTAAGAACATCACCGACGCTGAGCGCGAGGGCATCGCTGCCCATGTCGGCGCGAAGCCGGGCGACGCGATCTTCTTCGCTGCCGGTGACACCAAGTCTTCCCGCGCGCTGCTCGGCGCCGCGCGTGGCGAGATCGCCAAGAAGCTCGACCTCATCAAGGACGGCGACTGGGCCTTTACCTGGGTCGTCGACGCCCCGATGTTCGAGCCGTCCGCAGACGCCACCGCCTCCGGCGACGTCGCGCTCGGCCACTCCAAGTGGACTGCTGTGCACCACGCGTTCACCTCGCCGAAGCCGGAGTTCCTCGACTCCTTCGACAAGGACCCGGGCTCCGCGCTGGCTTACGCCTACGATATTGTCTGCAACGGCAACGAGATTGGCGGCGGCTCCATCCGTATCCACCAGGATGATGTCCAGAAGCGCGTCTTCGACGTCATGGGCATTGGCGCAGAGGAAGCCCAGGAGAAGTTCGGCTTCCTGCTCGACGCCTTCCAGTACGGCGCTCCGCCGCACGGCGGCATCGCCTTCGGCTGGGACCGTATCGTCTCCCTGCTCGGTGGCTTTGAGTCCATTCGCGACGTCATTGCCTTCCCGAAGTCCGGCGGCGGCGTCGACCCGCTTACCGATGCCCCGGCCCCGATTCCGGCCGCGCAGCGCAAGGAGACCGGCGTGGACTTCAAGCCGGAGAAGGCGAAGAAGGACGCCGCCCAGGCTTAAGGCGAGCCTGTCGAGGCTTCGGCTGCCGCGGACCGGCGTGCTTCACGCGAACCGGTCGCAGGTAGCCTGAGCCCACGCCCATGGCGCGGCCTACGCAGCCGCGCCGCCAAGACTTTCTATTTCGCGTGCGCATCCACGCCGCACGCACTCGTACAGGAGGCTGTAGAGATCATGGACGCAGCGACGGGTAGTCCCGCGCCAGACGGCGCGTTAGGCGCACCGCACGCTCCCCAAGAAGACCTCGACGTCGATCGCGTCGTCGCCATCGCCCGCGACCTCTTGGCGCGGCGCTTTGGTGGCACGCCGGACCTTGGCGACGTCGAGCTGTTGGGTGGCTCGGGCAACGCCACGGTCGTCCGCGCGCGGCTGTCCTCGTCGGCGTTCCTTCCGCATCGCTCCGTCGTGGTCAAGCACATGCCCGTCACAGGCCACGCCATCGACGACTCGGCGTTCATGAGTGAGGTCGTTGCGTACCAGTTCACGACCTCGCTTCCCGAGGAGGTGCGCCCTGGTCCGGTGCTGCTGGCCTATGACATGGACCAGCGCATCGTCGTGCTCACCGACATCGGCGATGCCGACACCCTCGTCGATCGCCTGCGCGCCGCCGATGACGCGGAGCGCATCAAAATCGTGCGCCTGCTCGGCGAGCAGCTCGGCCTCATGCATGCGGGCACTGCGGGCCGCGAACAGGACTATGAGGCGCTGCTCGCGCGGATGCTGCACAAGCACCCCGATTACCGCGCGAACCAGGCTAAGCGCGACGATGCACTGCAGCGCTCTATTCTCATGGGCCTTGACCTCTTGCGCGACGCGGGTCTCGAGCCGCCCGCTGAATTCACGGAGCTGGCCACGCACGCCACCGAAATCCAGCAGTCCGGCCGCTCCCGCGCGTTTACGCCCTTTGATCTCTCGCCGGACAATATCGTGGTCGGCGACAAGATCTACTTCCTCGACTACGAGTGGGCCGGTTTCCGCAACGTCGGATTCGACGTCGCGTGTGTCATCGCCGGATTCCCGCAGTTCCTCTTCTCGCGCCCCATCTCCAACGAAGAGGCCGACGTCTTCGTCGGCGCGTGGGCCCGCGAAATCGCGGAGACCTGGCCACGCTACGCGGACGAGCATAAGCTCCACCGCCTGCTTGTTTCCTCGCTCATCGGCTGGGCATTGTCTTCGGTGACGATGCTCTACGCCGATAGCTTGGAGGGCATCCTCGCGCTCGCGCGCGGCGAGGACATCCTCGCCACGGAAAACCGTGAGTCCATCCTCCGCAGCCCGGATGAGGGCCACTTCAGCGAGGACGAACTGCTCGTGCGCCAGGACCTCTTCGAGACCTTCGAGGCGCTCGGCCGTTTCGCTGCACAATGTGAGACTGACGAATGCCTGCCCGTCTCCGTCTTCGCGCAGAACGTCGCCGCACGCCTTCTCCCGCCATCCACGTACTGATATGGCACAGGAATCCCTCTTCGGTGCGCCTGCCGATGCCCCCTCCGGCGCAGCGCCCCGCCCCGGCCGCGATCTCTTCGCTACGCATGCCGGCAGCCCGCTCGCCGCGCGCATGCGCCCGCGCACGCTCGACGAGGTACTCGGCCAGGACCATCTGCTCGGCGAGGGTAAGCCGCTGCGTCGCCTCGTTGAGGGCTCCGGCGAGGCCTCCGTCATCCTCTACGGCCCGCCTGGTACGGGGAAGACGACCATCGCCTCGCTCATCGCGTCGGCGATGGGCCAGAACTTCGTGGGGCTGTCCGCGCTCGACTCGGGCGTAAAACAACTCCGTGAGGTCATTACGCACGCGCGCCAAGAGCTCATCCAAGGCCGACGCACCGTGCTCTTTATCGACGAGGTCCACCGTTTCTCCAAGACGCAGCAAGATGCTCTGCTTGCCGCCGTGGAGAACCGCACCGTGCTGCTCGTCGCCGCGACGACGGAGAACCCGTCGTTCTCGGTCGTGGCGCCGTTGCTCTCGCGCTCGCTGCTGCTCCAGCTCAACTCGTTGGAGCCGGAGGATCTGAAAACCTTGGCGCGGCGGGCCTTGGAGGACGAACGGGGCATCGGCAAGCGCGTGGGAGCCACGGAAGAGGCGCTGGACCAGCTGGTCCTGCTCGCGGGCGGCGACGCCCGGCGCACGCTGACCTACCTGGAGGCCGCGGCGGAGGCTGTGCCGGACGGCGGGGAGATCACCCCGCAGGCGATTAAGGACAACGTCAATCGCGCCGTCGTTCGCTATGACCGCGACGGTGACCAGCACTACGACGTCGTGAGCGCGTTTATTAAGTCCATCCGTGGCTCGGATGTTGACGCGGCGCTGCATTACCTCGCGCGCATGATTGAGGCGGGGGAGGACCCGCGATTTATTGCGCGGCGGCTCATGGTGCATGCGTCTGAGGACATCGGCATGGCGGATCCCACGGCGCTGCACACGGCCGTTGCGGCCGCGCAGGCGGCGCAGCTTATCGGTCTGCCCGAGGCGCGCATTCCGCTCGCGCAGGCGACCATTCATCTCGCGACGGCGCCGAAGTCGAACGCGGTTATCGCGGCGATTTCTGCGGCGCAGGCGGACGTCGCCGCGGGCAAGATTGGCCACGTCCCGCCCCACCTGCGCGACGGCCACTACGAAGGCGCGAAAAAGCTCGGCCACGCGGTGGGCTACAAATACCCGCACGATGACCCGCGCGGCGTCGTCGCGCAGCAGTATCTGCCGGACGAGCTGGCGGGTGCGGTCTACTACGAGCCCACTAATCACGGCGCCGAGTCGCGCATCCGCGATTACCTGGGGCGGCTGCGCAACCTCATTCGCGGGAAAAAATAGCGGCGCGTATGCGCCCCGGTTCCGCCCGATGTGCGGGGAGCGGGTAAAGTTGTGCGAGTTAAACCCAGGGGCGCGCTGCGCCCCGCTGACGCTACCGCACATAAGGATGTTTGCGACGTGAAAACCCATGAGATTCGGGAACGCTTTACCCAGCACTTCGTCAAAGCCGGCCACCAGGCCGTGCCCAGCGCCTCGCTGATCCTCGACGACCCGAACCTGCTGTTCGTCAACGCCGGCATGGTGCCGTTTAAGCCCTACTTCCTGGGGCAGCAGAACCCGCCGTTCCCCAACGGCACGGCGACGTCCATCCAGAAATGCGTGCGCACCCTCGACATCGAGGAAGTCGGTATTACGACGCGCCACAACACGTTCTTCCAGATGGCCGGCAACTTCTCGTTCGGCCAGTACTTCAAGGAAGGCGCCATCACGCACGCCTGGGCGCTGCTCACCGGCTCGCTCGAGGACGGCGGCTTCGGCCTCGACCCGGAGCGGCTGTGGGTGACGGTGTACCTCGACGACGACGAGGCGCGCGACATCTGGCGCGACAAGATTGGCGTGCCCGAAGACCGCATCCAGCGTTTAGGCATGGAAGACAACTACTGGTCCATGGGTATTCCCGGCCCGTGCGGCCCGTGCTCGGAAATCTACTACGACCGTGGCCCGGAGTACGGTGCTGAGGGCGGCCCCATTGCTGACGATAACCGTTACATGGAGATCTGGAACCTGGTCTTCATGCAGAATGAGCGCGGCGAGGGCATCGGCAAGGGCAACTTCGAGATCGTGGGCCCGCTGCCGAAGAAAAACATCGATACCGGCTTAGGCATCGAGCGCGTGGCCTGCATCCTCCAAGACGTGGACAACGTCTACGAGACGGACCTCCTGCGCCCCGTCATTGACGAGGCGGAGAAACTTACCGGCTCCACGTACGGCGACGGCGCGCCGAAGGAAGACAATATCCGTTTCCGCGTCATCGCTGACCACTCCCGTACCGGCATGATGCTCATCCTCGACGGCGTCACCCCGTCCAACGAGGGCCGCGGCTACATCTTGCGCCGCCTGCTGCGCCGCATCGTGCGTTCCGCTCGCCTGCTGGGTGCCAAGGGCGCCACGCTGGAGCAGTTCATGAACACCATCATGGACACCATGACGCCGTCCTACCCGGAAATTGCAGACAACCGCGAGCGCATCCTGCGCGTCGCCCTCACCGAGGAGAAGGCCTTCCTCAAGACCCTCGAGTCCGGCACGAAGCTCTTCGACGAGGCCGTCGAGGAGCTCAAGAACACCTCACGCGCCAAGACGCCGAAGGTCCTTTCTGGCGACAAGGCCTTCGAGCTGCACGACACCTACGGCTTCCCGATCGACCTCACGCTTGAGATGGCTAACGAGGCCGGCCTCGAGGTCGACATGGACGGCTTCAACGAGGCAATGGGCGAGCAGCGTCGCCGCGCTAAGGCCGATAATCAGGCCAAGAAGCACGGCCATGCGGACCTGTCCATCTACCGCGAGTGGGTCGATAATAACCCGACCGTATTCACCGGTTACGAGGAGCTCACCTCCGACGCAAAGGTCATCGGCCTGCTGCGCGGCGGCGAAAAGGTCACCGAGGTCTCCGAGGGCGACGAGGTCGAGGTCATCCTCGACCAGACGCCGCTCTACGCCGAGGCCGGCGGCCAGATGGCTGACCGTGGTCGCCTCTTTGCGGGCGAGACCCTGCTTGAGGTCGGCGACGTTCAGAAAATCGGCAAGAAGCTGTGGGTCCACAAGGCGACCGTCACGGCTGGCGGCCTGGACCTCGGCCAGTCCGTCACGGCGGAGGTCAACGAAGAGTGGCGCCATGGCGCCGTCCAGGCGCACTCCGCCACGCACCTCATCCACGCCGCCCTGCGCCAGGTGCTCGGCCCCACGGCCGTCCAGGCCGGTTCTATGAACCGCCCGGGCTACCTGCGCTTTGACTTCAACTACACCGAGCAGCTCACTCCGGAGCAGCTGCAGGAAATCGCGACGATTACCAACCAGGCTGTCGACGCGAACTTCCAGGTCAACACCATCAAGACCTCGCTCGAGGAAGCCAAGGCCATGGGCGCCATGGCGCTCTTCGGCGAAAACTACGGCTCGAAGGTCCGCGTCGTTGAGATGGGCGGCCCGTTCTCCCTCGAGCTCTGCGGCGGTACGCACGTCGGCGCCACGGCTCAGATCGGCCCGGTCTCCGTGCTCGGCGAGTCCTCCGTGGGCTCCGGCGCACGCCGTATCGAGGCCTACTCGGGTCTCGACGCCTTCCGTTACTACTCTAAGGAGACCGCGCTTATCGAGGGCGTCTCCCGCGAGCTCAAGGTCCAGACCGAGGACCTGCCGGAGCGCGTCGCCCAGCTGGCAGAGAAGCTTAAGGCCGCGGAGAAGGAAATCGAGCATCTGCGTTCCGCCCAGCTCGCAGCGAAGGCTTCGGAGTTCCTCGCCGGTGCCGGTGACATCAACGGCTTCCGCGTGCTCACCACGCGCCTGCCCAAGGGCACGTCCGGCAAGGACCTGCGCACCGTCGCGACGGAGATTCGCAACCGCGTCCGCGACGAGGCTGCCATCATCTTCCTCGCTGCCGAGGACGGCCCCAAGGTGCCGTTCATCGCCGCTGCTTCCGATGCCGCCATCGCCCGCGGCGTCAAGTCCGGCGACCTCGTCAAGCGCTTTGGCGAGTTCGTCGGCGGCAAGGGCGGCGGCAAGCCGGACATGGCGCAGGGCTCCGGCTCCAACGCCGCCGGCATCGAAGAGGGCTTCGCCGCCCTCAAGAGCTACGTCGAGTCGCTCTAAGCCAATGGCGAAAGTCGAACCCGATAAGCCCGGCGTCGACGACCCGGGCCTGGGCCGCCGCCTTGCGCTCGACGTGGGCACGGTGCGCATTGGTGTCGCCGTGTCCGACCGTGACGCGAAGCTCGCCACGCCCGTGGAGACCGTGCCGCGCGAGACGGGGTTCAAGGACCGCGACAAAGGCGACATCGACCGCATCCTCGAACTCATCGAGGACTACGATGTCGTGGAAGTCGTGGTCGGTTTGCCCCGTGATTTGCACGCCAATGGGTCAAAAAGTGTGAAACATGCCAAAGAAATCGCGTTTCGCATCCGCCGTAGGCTGGCCGCAGGTGCCACTATGGATAAAGTTCTACCTCCCGTACGCATGGCGGACGAGCGTCTCACCACAGTCGCTGCGACTCATGCACTGCGTGCGTCTGGCGTGAGCGAGCGCAAGGGCCGCGCGGTCATCGACCAAGCGGCGGCGGTAGAAATTTTGCAGTCGTGGCTAGACGGCCGCGCTAACGCCCTGGCGGACTAAGTCCCCGCTCGTGGCTCGGCGCGACGCCTGGCCGCGGCACCCCGGAAACGAGGAGATTGAAGCTTCAGTGAGCCGCAACGAACAGCGCATCGGCAAGCGCATGGAACCGAAGTACGTCAAGCGACGCCAAAACGGCTTGGCCGTGCTCGTCGCGTCCATCGTGCTGATCGTCGGAACGATCGGCTATGTCGCGTGGCATAACCTGCGCGATCTCGGCGTGCCTAAAGACTACGAAGGCGAGGGCAACGGCGTGACGCAGCTCGTGCAAGTCGAAGAGGGCAGCTCCATGTCGCAGCTGGGACCCCAGCTCGTGGAGAAGAACGTCGTCGCCTCGGAGGAGTCCTTCCAGACCGCCGTCGGCAACAACCCGATGGCCTCGCAAATTCAGCCCGGCTTCTTCCGCCTACAGGAGGAGATGAGCGCGAAGTCCGCCGTTTCCGCGTTGCTCAACGACGAGAACAAGGTGGACATGCTCGACGTGCCCGGCGGCCTCACGCTCAGCGACGTGGTCGTCGTCGGTGGCGATATCCGCTACGGCATTTACTCGAAGATCTCCAAGGTCTCCTGCTCTGACGGTTCCTGCGTGGACAAGGCAGAGCTGGAGCGCGTCGCGGCCAACGTCGATCCGGCCGAGCTTGGTGCCCCGGAGTGGGCACTTGACGCTATCCGTGCGCGCGGCAACGACCCGAAGCGCCTTGAGGGCCTCATCGCCCCTGGCCAGTACGTGCTGGACCCGAATATGTCGGCCCAGGAGATCCTCACCGACCTCATCACGCGTTCGACGAAGCAGTACAACGAGACCAATATCGTGGAGCGCGCGCAGGCGATGAACCTGAGCCCCTACGAGTTGCTCACCGCAGCCTCCCTCGTCGAGCGCGAGGCGCCAGCCGGCGAGTTCGACAAGGTCGCCCGCGTCATCCTCAACCGTCTCGCCGAGCCTATGCGCCTCGAGTTCGACTCCACGGTTAACTATGACCTCGCGGACGTCGAACTCGCCACGACGGACGAGGCCCGCGCCCGCGAGACCCCGTGGAACACCTACGCCAAGGACGGTCTGCCGGATACTCCGATCGCGTCGCCATCCGAAGACGCCATCCAGGCCATGGAGAACCCGGCTGAGGGCGACTGGAC
This sequence comes from Corynebacterium sp. DNF00584, assembly GCF_001552965.1. NCBI lineage: Bacteria > Bacillati > Actinomycetota > Actinomycetes > Mycobacteriales > Corynebacteriaceae > Corynebacterium > Corynebacterium sp. DNF00584. The sequence continues at coordinate 75,005 of NZ_KQ959769.1, forward strand.
GTTCTTCGTCACCGTCGACGAGCAGGGCACCACGGTGTTCAGCAACAACTACGATGAGCACCTGGCCAACGTCGACCGCGCCATCAACTCCGGCATTCTCGACTCGCAGCGCGAGGGCGAAGGCGCCGGCGCGTCAGGCAACGCCGAGCAGTAACGCCGCCGCATGCCGCCCCGTCCGCACTCCGCGGGCGGGGCGCTTGCCGTGTTAGTCCACCGTGCACTCGATGCGCTTGCCGTACGGTGTGACGAACCACAGCACGCCATCTTCGTCTCGAAAATAGGAATTCCCATCTGCTTTCTTGCCGTTATGGTGGGCGCACAGCGGCACGAGATTCGACGCGTTCGTCATCCCGCCTTTCGCCCAGGCGATGAGATGGTCGCGCTGGCACTTCATGGCAGGCGCCTTGCAACCCGGGTGGATGCACTGCGGCCATAGCGCCCACGCCATGGCGGTCTGCTTCCGATTGAACAGCGGCGTGACCCGGTAGCAATCCACCGGCTCGTTCCACCGCGTGGCCAGCGTGACAAGCCCCGCGCCGAGCAGCTTCTCCTCGACGAGCTGTTTGCCCGTGCGCACCGTCCCGTCCGTGGCGCGAAACTTCTTCTCGCCCGCGGTTCCATCGAGGATCTCTTCAACATCATCGAGAGTGATGACGATATGCGCCGCGCGCCCGGGCACGGTGTCTTTGGCTTTGCCCTCGGTGAGCGCCTTGAATCCTTCTAATAGGTTGTCGAAATTCTGCGGCCCGGATTCGTTGACTCCGGGTAGAAGATTGAACAAGTCGATGAGCCACGGCTCGTTCGTGTCGAGGACGAGCTTGTGCCAGCCGTCCTTGCGGTACGTGTGGCGCGCCGTTGGCTTCTTCTCCGGCGCGGGCAGCCATTTCGCGGCCACCTCGTCGATTTTCTCGGCGGGCGTATCGCAAAGTTTCACGCGCAGCCGGTCGGGAGTTTTCTTTTCCTTTTTGACGTGGTTTTCGATCTTCTTCAACGTTTTCACGGTATGCCTGCGGGTGCGCGCAGCATCGCGAGCCTTGCGCTGTAAGCGCGTCGCGTGCGTCGGGCCCCAGTAGATGTGGGCGAGCTTCACGCCGTCGAAGGCATCGGTCTTCGGCACGCCCTGGGCGCGGAGGTCTTTGGATTCGAGACCGACGAGGTCGCGGAGAGAGTCGACGCCAATGGTGGTCGCTTCAACATAGGAGATAGTCATGCCTGCGACGCTATGGCCAGCGTCACTACCGCGGCAATGGCCCGTGCGTGCGCCTGTGGATAACCCCGATTTTCTTGCCCAATATAATGGGCAAAGATCCAGACTGTGGATACGGAACCGTAGGTTCTCGCCGGGACCCTCCGCCGTCTGCCGCTCACGTTCGTCCTAGTGAAAGGCCCTTTCCATGCCCCGCGCCGCCGTTCTTGGTTCACCCATCGCGCACTCGCTCTCGCCCGTCCTGCACAATGCGGGTTACGCGGCCTTGGGGCTCGACGACTGGAGCTATGAGTGCTTCGAGACCACCGCCGAGGAGCTGCCGGAGCGCGTGGGGGAGTCCGAGTCCGACTTCCGTGGGTTCTCGGTGACGATGCCCGGCAAGTTCGCTGCCCTCAACTTCGCGACGGAGGTCACCGATCGCGCGCGGCTTATGGGCTCGGCGAATACGCTCGTGCGCCTCGAGGGCGGCGGCTGGCGCGCGGACAACACAGACACCGAGGGCATCGCCGGCGCCTTGGCTGAGCTCATGGGGGCCACGCCTGGCACGGGCCGCAGGGCACTGGTCATTGGGGCCGGTGGCACGGCCCGCCCGGCACTGTGGGGCTTGGCGCAACGCGGCTACCGCGACATCGATGTGCTCAACCGCCGGGACCGCACGGCAGAGTTTGCCAAGCTTGCCGATGCCCTCGAGCTCAACCTCACCCCGGTGAGCTACGCCGACAATCTGCGGGCGCGCGTCAAGCAGGCTGACGTCATCGTCTCGACAGTGCCGTCCGCTGCACTCACGGACCACCTCGAGGCGCTCAGCCATGCGCCGGTGCTCGACGTCATTTACGACACGCTACCCACACCGCTCATGGCATACACTGCGGCGGACGGTTATCCCACCGTGGGTGGGCACATCATGCTGGCGCACCAGTCTTTCAGCCAATTCGAGCAGTTCACCGGGCTCTCGGCGCCGCGCGCAGCGATGGTGGACGCGCTCCTCGAAGCGCTGAAGAAGCGCGACTAAACGCGCGCCGGTGGCAACGTCGCGTCAGCGGGGAAGAGCGTGGGCCCGCCCAACGCATGAAGTAGACGAGCGCGACGAGCGGGCCCACCGTACCGGCGAGCGCTTGGCCGGACTCGGCGCCGAAGGTACCGATGGCCACGGCGATAGCAAGCTCAAAATTATTGCCCGCTGCCGTAAAGGCGACGGACGCGGAGCGATCGTAGGGCATGCCCGCGGCCCGGGCCTCGACGAGTGCGACGCCGAACATCACGACGAAGTAGCACAGCAGCGGCAGCGCGACGCGCGCGACGGCCCAGGGCTGCGCTATGACGTACTCACCCCTGGAGACAGAAGAGCACGACGATGGTGTAGAGCAGCCCGAGCTGCGCAGCGTGCTGCAGATCGGCTAAGCCTGCGCGTCACGCTCGGGACCGCTAGTATCGGGCGGCATGTGGGGTGGACTCGTGGGGATACTCGTCGTAGCCTGGGCGGCTGCGTTGTGGCGCTTCGACGTGCGCGAGCGCCGGCTGCCCGCGTGGCTCACGCTGCCCGCCGCGGCTGGCGCGCTGCCCTGGATAAGCCTCGCCGGCTGCGCGTGGGCGGGACTGTATTTGGCGCTGGGGGTGGCCCGGGGCGGCATCGGCGGCGGGGATATCAAGCTTGCGCTATCGCTGGGCATCGCCGTGGCACACGTAACGGGGTGGCCGGGCGTGCTTGCGGCGGTCTTCCTCGCGAACGTTGCGACGCTCGTCGCGCAGGCAGCGCGGTGGCACTGGGCTGGCGCAGGTGATCCCGCTCCCGCGCATGGCCCTGGCATGCTTGCTGCGGCGGGCAGCGTCCTCGCGTGGGGTATGTGGGGGCCGCACGGCATATGAATTTAAAAGCACTGGCGACCTAGTGCCAGCATGGGCCCGCGCGGCGTGCGATAATAATCCGCATGCTTCGTTGGACTACTGCCGGAGAATCCCACGGCCAGGCGCTCATCGCGATGATTGAGCACATGCCCGCTGGCGTTCCCATCACAGAAGAAGAGATTGCCTTGCAACTGTCCCGCCGTCGTCTGGGTTATGGCCGCGGCGCGCGCATGAAGTTTGAACAGGATGAGCTCACGCTGCTCGCCGGCATCCTCCACGGAAAGACGATTGGCAGCCCCATCGCCATCCAGATCGGCAACACCGAGTGGCCCAAGTGGACCACGATTATGTCCCCGGCACCGCTGGACATGGACGATCCGGAGGTCGCCAAGGGCATGGAGTCGGGCCGCGGCGCCAAGCTCACCCGCCCGCGCCCAGGCCACGCCGATTTCGCCGGCATGGTGAAGTATGACCACGATGGCGCGCGCCCCATCCTCGAGCGTTCCTCTGCACGCGAGACCGCCGCCCGCGTTGCGGCCGCTACCGTCGCGCGCAATTTCCTGCGCGAGACCCTCGGCGTCGAGGTATTTTCCCACGTCATCTCCATCGGGGCGTCTGAGCCTTCCGATGCCACCCCTACCTTCGCTGACCTGGAGGGTATCGACGCTTCGCCGGTGCGGGCGGCATCGGTAAGCGCGGAGGCGTCCATGGTCGCCGAGATTGAGGCGGCGAAGAAGCAGGGAGACACGCTAGGCGGCATCGTGGAGGTCATCGTGGACGGCCTGCCCATCGGGCTGGGCTCGCACATCTCGGGCGAGGATCGCCTGGATGCCCAGCTGGCGGCCGCGCTCATGGGCATCCAGTCAGTCAAGGGCGTAGAGATTGGCGACGGCTTTGAGGAAGCTCGCCGCCGTGGCTCCGAGGCGCACGACGAGATGGTGCGCGCGGAGGGCGGCGTCACGCGCCTCACGAACCGCGCGGGCGGCCTGGAAGGTGGCATGACCAATGGCCAGACGCTGCGCGTGCGCGCGGGGCTCAAGCCGATTTCGACGGTGCCGCGCGCGCTGAAGACCGTGGATATGGCCACGGGCAAGGCAGCGAGCGGTATTCACCAACGCTCCGACGTGTGTGCGGTGCCTGCTGGCGGCGTGGTCGCCGAGGCCATGGTGGCGCTCGTGCTCGCGCGTGCGGTCCTGGAGAAGTTCGGTGGGGATTCGCTCGCCGAGACGAAGCGCAATATCGCGGCGTACCAGGAGTATGTCGCTAAACGCCTGAGCTTTCCGGAGGGGGAGTAGATGACCGACCGACTCAATAGCCCGCAGCCTGTCGCGGACGAGGTCACGGCCGCGGGGCCGGAGACCGTCGAGAAGGCCATCCACTTCGGTCACCGTCCGCGCGTCGTGCTTGTGGGCCCGCCGGGGGCGGGAAAGTCGACCATCGGCCGCCGCCTGTCTCGTGCGCTCAACTGTGAGTTCGTGGATTCGGACGCGCTCATCGAGGCCGCCGAGGGCCGCTCCTGTGGCGAGGTCTTCGCAGCTCTCGGCGAGCCGGCCTTCCGTGAGCTGGAAGAAAAGCACGTGGCCAACGCGCTGCTGTCGGATGGCGTGGTTTCGCTGGGCGGTGGCGCCGTGATCTCGCAGGCCAACCGCGATCTGCTCGAGGCGATGACCGTCGTACTCATCGACGTGAGCGCGGAGGAAGGCGTGCGCCGCACGGCCAACGAGAACACCCGGCCGGTGCTCGCCGCTGCAGATCCCGTCGCGCATTACCGCCAGCTGCTCGAGGACCGCGCCGCGTACTACCGCGAGGTCGCGGACTTCCGCGCGCGTACCGACGGCCGCTCGCCGCAGCAAGTGGTGGGCGATATTTTGAGCTTCCTCGAAAGCCTCTAAGGAGAAGACATGATCCAGGACACCGTTGCCGTCAACGGCCCGTGCCCCTATGTGGTGAGCATTGGCCACGATTTGTCTGACGATATCGTCGCGCGGGTGCGCACCATCGGTGCGCGTAACGTGGGCATCGTCCACCAGCCGGCGCTTGCGGCGGCGGCGCGCCAGATCGCTTCGGCGTTGGAATCGCTCAATGTGACGCCGGTGCTCCTGCCCATCCCGGACGCGGAGGCGGGTAAGACGCTCGCCGTGTGCGGCGAGCTGTGGGACCAGCTGGGCGAGGCGAATTTTTCGCGCGCCGACGCGCTCATCGGCCTGGGCGGCGGCGCGGCGACGGACCTCGCCGGCTTCGTGGCCTCTGGCTGGATGCGCGGCATCAAGGTCATTCAAGCTCCCACGACGCTGCTGGCCATGGTCGACGCCGCCGTGGGCGGCAAGACCGGCATCAACACCGCAGCAGGCAAGAACCTCGTGGGCGCGTTCCATGAGCCGGACTCCGTTTTCGTGGATCTCAACCTCCTGCGCACGCTGCCGGAAGACGAGCTGCGCGCCGGCTCAGCGGAAATCATTAAGACCGGTTTCATCCACGATCCCGTCATCATCGAGCGTTATCTCGTAGATCCGGCTGCGTGCCTCGACGTGGACGGTTTCCTGCCCGAGCTGGTCACGCGCTCGATTACGGTTAAGGCCCACGTCGTGGGCCAGGACCTCAAAGAGTCGGGCCTGCGCGAAACCCTCAACTACGGCCACACCTTCGGCCACGCGGTCGAGCTGCGCGAGCACTACACCTGGCGCCACGGCAACGCCGTCGCGGTGGGCATGATGTTTATCGCGAATCTCTCGGCGGCGCGCGGGCTTATTATGCCTGAGCTGCTCTCAACGCACCGCGCTATTTTGACCGCGATAGGCTTGCCCACGACGTATGAGGGCGGCCACTTCGAGGAGCTTTACGCCGGCATGACGCACGATAAGAAGAACCGCGGCGGCCATATCCGCTTCGTCGCGCTCACGGATATCGGCGCGACGACGCGCATTGAAGACGCCACCGAGGATGAGATGCGTGCGGCGTACGAGGCCATTTCGGAGTAAAGGAGAATTCATGAAGATTGTCGTTCTCAACGGACCGAATCTCAACCGCTTGGGCAAGCGCCAGCCGGAGATTTACGGCTCGACGACGCTCGCGGACGTGGAGGCCATGGTCGCCGACCGCGCCGCCCAGCTGGGCCTGGAGGTCGAGTTTTTCCAGTCCAACCACGAGGGTGCCTTGATCGACCGAGTCCACGCCGCGGCGGACGCGAAGGCGGGCGTCATCATCAACCCCGGCGGCTTTACCCACACCTCGGTCGCCTTGCGTGACGCGCTGGCGGAGATTGCTGACGGCGCGGGCTTCGTCGAGGTCCACATCTCCAACGTCCACGCCCGCGAGGAATTTCGTCACTTCTCGTATTTGTCACCGATTGCGCGCGGCGTTATCGCGGGTCTCGGCACCTTTGGCTACCTCGCGGCGCTCGAATACTTCGCGCAGTCGGCGTAGGCGCAGCGGCGCGGCGTCAATTACCCCCCAATCGAGCATTTCCGGCCGTGGACCGGGCTACCATAGAGGGCGTTCGTTTCGTCCGCACGAGACCCCGCGCGTCACGCGCTGGGGTCCCGGCCGTTGTATGACAGAGGAGACCACCATGGCCCTGGCTGATACCCGTTTTAGTAACCGTCGCCGCAAGCTCGCCGCGCAGCTCGCCGGCCAGCGCATCGACGCCATGCTGGTCACCCACCTCACGCACGTGCGCTACCTGTCCGGCTTTTCCGGATCCAACGGCGGCCTGCTGCTGCGCAAGGATCTCACGGCGACGATGGCGACGGACGGCCGCTACACCACGCAGATCGCCGAGGAGGTCCCGGATCTCAAGGCCATTCTGGGCCGCGCGGTAGGCGAGGAGCTGCTCAAGACCCTCACCGGCCCCATGCGCGTGGGCTACGAGGCGGACTACGTCTCCGTCTCCCAGCTGGAAAAGCTCACCGCAGCCGCGCCCTCCGATATCACGCTCGTGCCCGTCACCGGTGTTATCGAAGACATCCGTCTGGTCAAGGACCAGCACGAGTTGCGCCGCCTCACCGAGATCGCGGAGCTGGCCAACACGGCGCTCACCCAGCTCATCGACGCGGGCGAGCTCGCCGCGGGACGCACCGAGCGCCAGGTCGCCGCGGATCTCGAGTACCGCATGCGCACCCTCGGCTCGGAGCGCGTGTCCTTCGACACCATCGTTGCCTCCGGTCCGAACTCCGCGAAGCCGCACCACGGCGCGGACGACCGCGTTATTGAAAACGGCGACCTCGTCACCATCGACTTCGGCGCGCACCTCCGAGGCTTCAACTCGGACTGCACGCGTACCTTCGTCGTGGGCGAGGCCAACGACTTCGCCAAGGAAATCTACAACGTCGTGCTCGAGTCGCAGCTGGCCGGCGTGCGCGCCGCGGTGCCGGGCGCGAAGCTCGTCGACGTCGACGCCGCGAGCCGCACCGTCATCGAGGACGCAGGCTACGGCGAGTATTTCGTCCATTCCACCGGCCACGGCGTGGGTCTCGACGTCCACGAGGGGCCGTACGCTGCGAAGACCGGCACGGGCGAGCTGGCCGAGGGCATGACGCTTACCATCGAGCCGGGCATCTACGTGCCGGGTAAGGGCGGCGTGCGCATCGAGGACACGCTCATCATCACCTCGGGCGCGCCGCAGATCATTACGCAGTACCCGAAGGATATGCGCGAGATTTAATGCCTGCGTCCCCGTGCGCGGGTCCCATTCCAGCAGGGACCGTGCGCGGTGGTAGGCTTAGACACTGTTTTCACACGCCCATTCATTCGTAAAAGACCCAGGAGAAAAACCTTCCATGGCTGATACCACCGACTTTAAGAACGGCCTTGTCCTCAAGATGGACAACAAGCTGCAGCAGATTATCGAGTTCCAGCACGTCAAGCCGGGCAAGGGCCCTGCGTTCGTGCGCACCAAGCTCAAGGACGTCGTCACCGGTAAGGTCACGGATAAGACCTTCAACGCGGGCGTCAAGGTCGAGACCGCCACGGTGGACCGCCGCACGATGACCTACCTGTACAACGACGGCTCCAACTACGTCATCATGGACGACAAGACCTTCGAGCAGTTCGAGGTTCCGTTCGACAAGTTCGGTGACGCTGGCAAGTTCCTGCTGGAGAACATGCAGGTCCAGGTCTCCTTCCACGAGGGCGAGATCCTCTTCGGCGAGCTGCCCATCTCCGTCGACCTCAAGGTCGAGCACACCGAGCCGGGCCTGCAGGGCGACCGCTCCTCGGGCGGCACCAAGCCTGCCACCCTCGAGACCGGTGCTGAGATCCAGGTCCCGCTGTTTATCGAGATCGGCAACGTCCTCAAGATCGATACCCGCACCGGCGAGTACCTCTCCCGCGTCAATAACTAAGGCACCCCCTCGCTGTGAGTGATAAAGAGAAGTCGCGCGACATCAACTACAAGCGACACACCGCACGTTACCGCGCGCGTCGCCGCGCGGCCGACATCCTCTTCGAGGCCGAGACTCGCGATATCGATCCCGTCGCGATCGTGGAGGACCGCATTCAGCTTGCCCGCGACAAGGAGTCCGGTGTGGCTCCCATCGCGGAGTACACGGCAGAGATCGTCCGCGGCGCGGCCGAGGAACTCGACATTATCGACGAGAATATCGCCCGCTTCCTCTCAGAGGACTGGGAGTTCCATCGCCTGCCGGCCGTCGACCGCGCCATCATGCGCGTCGCGGCGTGGGAGCTGCTGTTCAACCCAGACGTGCCCACGGCGACGGCCATCGTGGAAGGCGTCGAGCTCGCCAGCGAGTACTCGACAGACAAGGCGGCACCCTACGTGCATGCCGTCCTCGACGACATCGCCCAGTCGCGCTCGCTGTCGAACCCAATGAACGAGTCGGGTCTCGGAGAAGGCGAAGCCCCAGCAGACCACGAGGTTGCGGAGGCGCAGCCGCTCGACGAGTTCGGGGATCCTGAGTTCCCTCCGCTCGACGAGGACGATGCTGAGAAGTAACCGGCTGTGAGCCGAACCCACGCCGCTTGGCGTGGGTTTTCGCTTTTAGTAGTGGTGCGCGCAGTACGATGTTGCGCATGACTGTTGATTCCGAAGCTGCACTGGTGGACATGTGGCCGCCGTTTGGATTGCGCATTGCGGCGCGCGATGACCGGCACGAGATTGCTGTGCGCGTCCTGCGCGACGAAGACGTCGCGCGTATTGCAGGCGTGGGCGTCCACGACGTCTACGGCGACGATGTGCCCGAACACGCGTTTCCGTGGGTTTTCCATAATTCGCCGCAGTCTTCGGCGCAGCATCGCTGGTTTAACCGTGCGAACTTGAGCTCCGAAGAGTGGTCGCTCGACTTCTTGGTGACCGCAGGCGGCGAGCCTATTGGCGTCGTCGACATGCGTAGCAGCGACTTCGCGCATACGCGCGAGGTCAGCACCGGCTCGTGGGTCTTCCACCGGTTCCAGGGCCAAGGCTTCGGAACGTTGGTGCGCCATGCCGTCGCGCAGTTCTGCTTTGACCACCTGGGAGCGGCGAGCATTGCGAGTGACTGGGTCGTGGGGAACGCGGCATCGGAAAGCGTGTCTCGCAAGCTGGGCTACGAGCTGCTGCCGGACGACGGGGAGACCACGCCGTGCGGTCCGGAAGGTAAGCCTAGGCCCGTGCGACGCGGACGGCTGCGTGCCGCCGACTACACGCCGGCGGCGCGCGTCGAATGCGCGGGCCTTACGCCGCAGCTACGGACGATGCTGGGCGCTTGAGCTCGCGGTCGACCTGAGCGAGCGCCGACTTGATGACGGCGACGAAGCCTGCGACCTCGACGACGGGGAGGGCGAGCGTGCCGGCGGCGCTGAGCGCGCGGGCGGTAGCGGGGGCATCGGCAGCCTGGCGGGCGGCGAGAGTGAGCAGCAGGGACATGGCGCCCAGGCTGGTCGCGAGAAGGCTGCCGGTGACATCCAGCTTGTTGTCGCGGCGCGTGGTCCACTCGGCGAAGCCAGCGACGGCTGCGGCGGGGAGGATGGAGCTCAGCATGGCGCGGGCGGGGCTCGTCCATTTCTTGGGGGCGAAGGTGGCTGACCACTTCCGGGGAAGCGGGCGACCGTCCTTGATGGCGGGGAGGGCCGCTGCGGTGCTCAGGGCGAGGAGCGTCCACGGTGCGCCGCGCAGGACGGCGATCGTGGTGGCTGGGATGTGGGCCTCGAGGTCGGGGAGCGAGTCGTCGGGGCGGATGAGACCTAGGCGGCTGGCAATGGCGCCGATGTTGAAGTCCCAGCCGATGCCTGCGGCGCGCGGGACGAGGAGCTTCGGGTTCTCCGGTTCGAAGGCGCCGAGTCGCGCGGCGGGGTTGGTAAGGCCCGAGAAGTCGGCCGGGATACCGAGGAAACGGTGGGTGGTGGGATCGTAGAGTTTCATGGTTACTGCCCTTTCAGGATGGTGTCGACGATCGTGGTGAGGGTCTGCCATTCGGCGGTGAGAGCGGCGAGCTGAGTGCGGCCCGCGTCGGTGACGACGTAGACCTTGCGTGGTGGCCCGCTGGGGGATTCCTCCCAGCGGCTGGTGAGGTATCCGGCTTTCTTTAGACGCGCGAGGAGCGGGTAGAGGGTGCCGGAGGAGACCTCGAGCCCTTGCGCGTTGAGCCGCTCGAGAAGCGCGCCTCCGTAGCCGGGGCTGACGTGAAGGGAACGCAGAACGATGAGTTCCAACACGCCTTTGCGAAGCTGTGTATCTGCCATGCAAGCTCCTTTGTTGTGCCAACTACTATGTATTGCATAGTAGCGTGATTCGAGGCAAAAGGGAAGGGCTCACGCTTACAGTGGGGGAATGTCGACATTTAAGATTGCCGACGCGCTAGCGCTGCGCGCCGGAAAGAACGTCGAGCTGTCCTCCGTCGATCCGAGCTCCACGCCGGGCTTTGACGGAGACAAGGACGAACTGGCCGCGCGCCCCAGTCACTACGACGAGGAGCTCTACGCCAATGGTCGTGCCTACGGGGAGAAGGCCCCCTCGGTGCTCGTCATTCTGCAGGGCATGGACACCTCCGGCAAGGGGGTGTCATTCGCCACGTGTTCAGTACGTTTGATCCGCAGGGCACGGACTCCGTGGGCTTTGGCAAGCCGACCGAGGAAGGGATGAAGCACGACTTTCTCTGGCGCATCCGCAAGCACGACCCCAAGCCGGGCCACGTGGTCGCGTTTGACCGATCGCACTACGAGGATGTGCTGATCCAGCGTGTCCACACATGGGTTGATGAAGACGAGATCGACCGCCGCTTTGAGGCCATCAAGGACTACGAACGTGAGCTCGCCAAGTCCGGCGTCCACATCATTAAGGTTTTCCTGCACCTGTCGAAGAAGGCGCAGAAAGAGAACCTCCTCGAGCGCACCGAGCGTGAGTACAAGTTCTGGAAGTACGACCCGTCCGACGTCGAGGAACGCGCCTATTGGGATGATTACATGGCCGCCTATAAGGACGCCATTCGATGCACCGATGCCTACCACGCGCCGTGGTGCGTCATCCCCACGGACAATAAGAAGTACGCGCGCATGGCGCTCATGTTCCTCATCGTCGACGTGCTGCGTCACCCGGACCTGCCATGGCCGGCGGCGGAGTGTGATCCAGAGACCGTGCGCACGCGTATCGAGGAGTCTTAGGTGGTACATATCCCTTCAGGACATATAACGGGCCCGCTCGGTGCGGCGGGCAGAGCTTATATGTGCGGAAGGGATTTTTTGGATGAGCGTGTGAGCGGGTGTGCGTATTACTCGGCGTCGCGCTCCTGGACGGTGCGGGCGAATTCGTTGAAGTTGTCGAGCGTGCCCAGCAGTGCTTCCTGCGCCGCGACGACGGCGTAGTTAAGTGCGTGGAAGAGTTGATCATCGTTCATGCCCGGGCCGGCCGTGAACGTGGCGTCGCCGCGCAGCTCCGCGTGTCCGTCCACGTCGCCCACGAGCGCGCGGCCGTCGAAGGCGGCGGCATTGAGCTCGTTGGTGATGACGTGGAAGACCGGGGCGATCTCGGCGAAGTCGAGTTCGGTGGGCAGGACGCATTCGACGCGCACGAGCTCGTCGGTGATGCTAAACACCCAGTCAAGGTCGTTGCGCTGAGCGACGGCCATATTCGGAGTCTCGGGGTGGGCGACGGCGCCAAAGTCGTCCTCGTTGAGCGAGGCAATGACGCGCTCGAGGGTGACGGCGGGAAGGTCAGTGTGGGAGAAGAATTCGTAGGGGTTCTCGAACTCTGGTGCTTGCTGAGTTGCATCAGTCATGAACTAGTCCTCCTCGTTCCACGTGACGGCCTGGGGGAAGGCCTGCGCGACGGCCTCAAAAGCGGCGGAGAAGCTGCCAAAGACGCTCAGGATGAACGTGCCCAGCTGGTTGCGGCTGAGGCCTTCGCCGATGGCCATCGCACGGTTGCCGTTGATGACGATCTGCTCGGTGGGGTGCTTGCCCTGACCGTCGCTGAAGGCGTAGCTCAGCGTCGGCGCAACCATCTGCCAGTTGAAGTCCGCAATGATGGGCGCGACAGTTTCCTCCGCGGACGCGTCGAGGCGGCCCTCCCACGTCGCAAAGGCGCTCAGGGTGTCATCCTGAATGTCGAAGTGGATGGTGAGATGCGGCAGGCCGGTCTGGAGGACGATGCGCTCGTCCTCCGGCGCGGCGGCCGCAGCATCGGCATCCGTGTCGGTCTCGGGGTCAGTCTCGGAGTCGTTGGGCGCCGAGACGAGCACGTAGTCTGCGCCGAGGAGCTCGAAGATCTCCACGAGGCGGTGAATGTTGACGGGCTGTACCTCGGTGTCGGCCGCGTGAGACGGAGCGTTGGAGGCCATTGCTATTCGCCGTTCTGAGCCTGGTTGGCGGCTTCAGAACCGAGTTTTGCCATCTCCTCTGCGGCGGCGACCATGGCATTCTGGGCGCCGATGACGCCGTCGACGGCGGCCTTGAGGGCGGCGGCGAGCTGCGTGTCGTTCATGCCGGCGGCGACCGGTATGTCGCGCTCGGTGCGTACGACGAGCGAGTCGTCGAAATCAGTGATGGCGGCGCGGGCACCCATCTGCACCGAGTTGATCTGGTTGGCGGCGAGGAAGAGACCGGCGTCCGCCTGCGAGAAGGTCGCGTCCGTTTGCACGTCGCAGCGGACGATGAGAACGGAGTCGAGCACTGCGAATAGGCAGGGCAGACCGTTGAGGTTCGCCGTGGCGGAGTCGTCGCGGCCCTCGATCTTGTCGAGGGTGACGTCGAAGGTCGCCATGGCGTCGATAACGCGCTCGAGCGTCACGACGGGCAACGAATTCGGATCCTCCGGGTTGAGGGTCTGCTGATTAGTCATGCTTGTGTTCCTCCCAGGTCACGAGCTGCGGGTACTGCGATTCGATGAAGGTCCACGCCTCCAGGATGGAGTTGAGCGAGGACATGACGAAGGCGCCGAGCTGATTGCGGGAAACGCCCTCGGAGATGGTGAGCTCGCGCACGGCGGAGACGACGAGTGCCTTCTCGTCCGCGCCGCCTTCGTAGAAGCGCAGCGTGGGCGCGAAGTGCTCGGCGTTCCACTGGTTGATGTGGGTGAGGATGGTCGGGCCCTCGGAAACCGGTACCTGGCCGCGCCAGATGGAGTCGATGATGAGGGTGTCCTCGCGCACCTGCATGGCAATCGCGGTGTTCGCGAAGCCGGAGCGGAAGACCTCGACGGTCGAGCCGTCCTCGTGCTGGTGCTCCTCGGTGCGGTACTGCAGTCCTTGCTGGTCAAAAATCTCCGCGATACGGGCGACCGTCGCGGGGGATACCTCGGTATCCGGCAGGATCTTCTGCTCGGGTGAAGTCACGTGAATCCTTAACTTGTGTCGATAAAGTGCGCCCACCAGCTTAAGGCATGCGGGCGTGTGGCGTGGCGAGCGGCCTTAGACGGCAGGCAGCGCGACGAGTTCCTCGCCGCCAAGCTCGTGGGCGAGCGCCGCGGCTATCGTCTCGAAGCGGTACGTGTGGTTCGCAGGCGTGAGCTTCTCGCTCGCGACGCGCTGGTTCGCCAGCGCCAGCTCCTGAGCACCCTCGCGGCCGAGCAACAGGGCCGGACCGAGGGTGGGGATGGGGATGATAGCGGGACGGCCGAGCTCCTTTGCCAGCAGATGCGCCATGTCGCGGTTGAGAACGGGTTCAGGCCCTACGGCGTTGACGGGGCCGGTGAGCGCGTCGTCGATCGCGGCACGGAAATAGATATCGGTGAGGTCGTCGTGCGCGATCCAACTCAGCCAAAAGTCGCCGTCGCCGAAGGTGCCGCCCAGGCCTGTGTGGAAGAGCGCGCGGAGCAGCGGAAGCAACCCGGCGTTGCCGGTGAGCGCGACGCCGGTGCGGACCTGGACAACGCGGGCGGCATCGGCAGCAGGCGCCGTGGCGGCCTCCCAGTTGCGGCAGACCTCGGCCAAGAAGCCGTCGCCGGAGTCCGAGGACTCCGTAAGGAGCTCATCGCCACGGTCAGGGCCGTAGTAGCCGATGGCGGAGGCGGAGACGAAGGTCTTGACAGACTGCGTGCGGGAGACCAGCTCTGCGAGCTTGCGCGTGGGACCCACGCGGGAGTCGCGTATGGCCGCCTTGTGGGAGTCGTTGAAGCGGCCGAAAATGGGCTCGCCGGCCAAGTGAATAAGGACGTCGGCGTCCGCGAGGAGATCGGGCGCAGGATTCGCGGGGTTCCAGACGCGTTGGCCCTCTTTGGCCTTGGAACGCACGAGCTGGATGACGGTGTGACCGGCGGTGGTGAGCTGTGCCGTCAGGGCACGACCCACGGCGCCGCGGGAGCCGGTCATAGCGACGGTAAGCGGGCGGGCCGCACCGTTGATACTCTGCACTCGCGCGAGGAAGTCGAAGTCCGCGATGAGCTGGCGCTGGCGGTAGGCAAACATCGGCGTCAGCGCCGATGCCGGAATACGCGTGTCGACGGTGTCGGTGATGAGTGTGCGCTCGCCTCGCAGGGCGGCGCTGGCCGTCTCAAGGTCCGCGAAGGTATGGGTGTGACGCCAGTTCGCGAGCTTGCGCATGGGCGCGTTGATACACACGTCGGCGAAGCTGCGGCCGCGCTGGTAGCGGGAGAGATCGTGGCGCGCGACCCATGTGAGACCCGCAGGAAAGCCGAGGACCGTGGTGCCATCGGAGAGCCGTTCGGCCTGGCGGCGCGGGGTCACGGGCAAGAAAGGCGGGGTAAGACGCGCTAAGGCGCCGGGGCGAGTGTGCCATTGCCACACGAGCTCGCGGGGTGCGTCGATGACGTGGGAAGCCTCAAAACTCAACGGGGTGGATTCTTCCTTGGACGGGGAGGACGCGCGGCGGCGCCGTAAGAACTCCGTCCACTCTAGTCGAGGTACCCCCATTACGGCGGGTGGGTGCTACAGTTGGAGTCGTTCGATTTGAGGACACACATATATAGGCATCCTTTAAAGACCGCACCGTGAGGCGGGGAAGGAGGTCACGATGAGTGTTGATAACGCTACCGCGGACGCAACTGAGCTGCTCAGCTCGGATGACGTCGCGCGCACCGTTGCACGCATCGCGCACCAGATCATTGAAAAGACGGCGCTCGATTCGGCCGACGCACCACGCGTCGTGCTCCTTGGCATTCCCTCTGGTGGCGTGCCGTTGGCGGAGCGCCTGGCTGAAAAAATCAAGGAATTCTCGGGGGTGGAAATTCCGGCCGGGGCACTCGATATCACCTTGTACCGCGACGATCTCCGCGGCAAGCCGCACCGCGCGTTGCGCCCCACGCTGATCCCCGACGGCGGCATTAATAACGCCACGGTCATCCTTGTCGATGACGTGTTGTATTCGGGACGCACCATCCGCGCAGCACTCGATGCCCTGCGCGACATTGGACGCCCGGACATCATCCAACTCGCCTGCCTCGTTGACCGTGGCCACCGCGAGGTGCCCATCCGCGCCGATTACGTGGGCAAGAATATTCCCACGGCCCGCGACGAGGATGTCACCGTCTTCATCGAGGCCATTGACGGCCGCGATGCGGTTGTTTTAACGCGCAAAGCAGAAGAGGACAAGTAAATGAAGCACCTCATCGATATCGCGGATCTCACGGCAGACGAGATCCTGGGGCTCATGGACGAGGCCGACCGCTTCCGCGAGGCCATTAATGGCCGCGAAGTGAAGAAGCTGCCCACCCTGCGCGGGCGCACGGTTTACACCCTGTTCTATGAGAACTCCACGCGTACCCGTTCTTCCTTCGAGACGGCCGGCAAGTGGATGTCCGCGGACGTCATCAATATCTCCGCGGCGAGCTCGTCGGTGAAGAAAGGCGAGTCCCTCAAGGACACCGGCTTGACTATTTCGGCGATTGGCACGGATGCCATCATCATTCGCCACCCGTCCTCGGGCGCAGCAAAGCAGCTCGCTGGCTGGGTCGCCCCCAATGGCGACGGCCCGTCCGTCATCAATGCCGGCGACGGCGCGCACCAGCACCCCACGCAGGCACTGCTCGACGCCACCACCATGCGCCAGCGTCTCGGGCTTTCCGATGCCGCCTCCTTCCGAGGCTTGCGCGTCAAAATCGTGGGCGATTGCCTCCACTCCCGCGTCGTGCGGTCCAACGTCGACCTGCTCACCACGCTCGGCGCCGAGGTCACCCTCGTCGCCCCGCCTACGCTTATGCCGTTTGGCGTGGAGAAGTGGCCGGTGCGCGTCTCCTATGACTTCGACGCCGAGCTTGTCGATGCCGACGTGGTCATGATGCTGCGCGTCCAAGCCGAGCGCATGAACGGCGGCTTCTTCCCGTCCCACCGCGAATACGCGGCGCTTTACGGCCTGTCCAAGGACCGTGCGAAGAAGATGCAGGACCACGCCATCGTCATGCACCCAGGTCCCATGCTGCGCGGCATGGAGATCAACTACGCGGTCGCGGATCAACCGCGCTCCGCTGTTTTGCAGCAGGTCAACAACGGCGTGCACGTGCGCATGGCCGTCCTGTTTACCCTCCTGGCCAACGGCGAGAATGCTGGATTCTAACCGGTTCGAGTACAGAAAGACGTTCAGTAGATTATGACTTCACCTGAGAACTTCCCGGCGACCGGTCGCCTGTCCGCACCCGCCGCCGGCACGCTGCTTATCACCAACGTCCGCCCGTACGGCGAGGGCGAGCCCGTCAACGTGCTCGTGCGTGACGGTTTCATCGAGTCCGTGAACGCCGACGCGGACGCGAGTGCAGACCGCGTCGTGGACGGCGAGGGCCACGTGCTTCTGCCGGGCCTCGTGGACATGCACGTGCACCTGCGTGAGCCGGGCCGCGAGGATACCGAGACCATCGAGACCGGCTCTCGCGCCGCGGCAAAGGGCGGCTTCACGGCCGTGTTTACCATGGCGAACACCATGCCGGTGATGGATCAGCCCATCATCGCCGAGTCTGTGTGGGCCAAGGGCCAGGCGCTCGGCGTGTGCGACGTCCACCCGGTGGGCTCCATCACGAAGGGTCTCGAGGGCAAGACCATTACCGAGTTCGGCATGATGAAGAACTCGGACGCCAAGGTCCGCATGTTCTCCGACGACGGCAAGTGCGTCCAGGACCCGCAGATCATGCGTCGCGCCCTCGAGTACGCCAAGGGCCAGGACGTCCTGCTCGCGCAGCACGCCGAGGATTCCCGTATGACCGAGGGTGCTGTCGCCCACGAGGGCGAGGTCGCCGCACGCCTGGGCCTGCGTGGCTGGCCGCGCGTCGCCGAGGAATCCATCGTGGCGCGCGACGCGCTGCTTGCACGCGACTACGGCAATCGCATGCACATCTGCCACGCTTCGACGACGGGTACGGTGGAGCTGCTCAAGTGGGCGAAGGGCCAGGACATTCCGCTCACCGCCGAGGTCACCCCGCACCACCTCATGCTCACCGACGAGAAGATCGCCGACTACGACGGACTCTTCCGCGTCAACCCGCCGTTGCGCGAGGAGCATGATGCCCTCGCACTGCGCGATGCGCTGCTCGACGGCACCATCGACTGCGTCGCCACGGACCACGCGCCGCACGGCTCGGAAGACAAGTGCGTGGAGTTCGAGCACGCCAAGCCCGGCATGCTGGGCCTCGAGTCCTCGCTCGCCGTCATCGCGAAGGTCTTCGTCGAGTCTGGCCTGGCCGACTGGCGCTTCGTCGCTCGCGTCATGTCCGAGCGACCGGCCGAAATCACCCGCTTGCCGGGCCACGGTCGCCCGATCGCGGTGGGGGAGCCGGCAAACCTCACCATCGTCGACCCGCAGCGCCCCTGGACCTCGGACGTCGAGCACCTCGCGTCCAAGGCCGAGAACAACCCGTACGCCGGCGAGGACTTCAACGCCCGCGTCACGCACACCTTCCTGCGCGGCACGCTCACGTACGACGTGGCTGCTGACGAATCTGCTGCCGAGTAGGCGGAACCAGACCATAATGAATAGCACAACCCGATCTACATCACAGAACGCAATATCAAAGGATGAAACCTTGACTTCTGCTCCTATCCCCGCCGTGCTCGTTCTTGCCGATGGCAAGGTCTTCCGCGGCTTCGGCTTTGGCAAGACCGGAACCACGCTCGGCGAAGCAGTGTTCACCACCGGCATGACCGGTTACCAGGAGACCATGACCGACCCGTCCTACCACCGCCAGATCGTGGTCGCGACGTCGCCGCAGATTGGCAACACCGGTTGGAACGACGAGGACGACGAGTCGCACGGCTCGAAGATTTGGGTCGCCGGCCTCGTTATCCGCGACCTTGCACACCGCGTCTCTAACTGGCGTGCGGCGCGCTCGCTGCCTGAGGAGATGGAGAAGCAGGGCATCGTCGGCATCCGCGGCATCGACACCCGCGCTCTTGTGCGCCATCTGCGCAACTTCGGCTCCATCGCCGCCGGCGTCTTCTCCGGCGAGGCTGCCGAGCGCCCCGTCGAGGAGCTGCTCGCCGAGGTCAAGGCACAGCCGTCTATGGCGGGCCTCGACCTGGCCGAGGACGTCTCCACCACTGAGCCCTACACCGTCCCGGCGGAGGGGGAGAAGAAGTTCACCGTCGTCGCCTATGACATGGGCATTAAGACCTCGACGCCGAATAACTTCGCCAAGCGCGGCATCGAAACCGTCGTCGTTCCGGCGAATACGCCCTACGAGGACATCAAGCAGTACAACCCAGACGGCGTGTTCGTCTCCAACGGCCCGGGTGACCCAGCCACCGCAGACAAGATGGTCGCCATCACCCGCGACATCCTCGCGTCTGGCACCCCGTTCTTCGGCATCTGCTTCGGTAACCAGATTCTGGGCCGCGCACTTGGGCTGAGCACGTACAAGCTCAAGTTCGGCCACCGCGGCATCAACGTGCCGGTGAAGAACCACCTCACGGGCAAGATCGATATCACCGCACAGAACCACGGCTTCGCGCTCGAAAACCCGGCTGGCGAGGGCAAGCCCGCCGGCGGCGCCGAGTTCGACACCGACTTCGGCCCGGCTCTCGTGACGCACACCTGCCTCAACGACGACGTCGTTGAGGGTGTGGCGCTCAAGTCCGGCATGGCCTTCTCCGTGCAGTACCACCCGGAATCCGCCGCCGGCCCGCACGACGCCAACCCGCTGTTTGACCAGTTCATCCAGCTTATGGACGACCACAAGTAAGCAACCAGGAAAAAGGGAAGAGAAAGAAATTCATGCCTAAGCGCAACGACATCAACCACGTCCTGGTCATCGGTTCTGGCCCGATCGTTATTGGTCAGGCCTGCGAGTTTGACTACTCCGGCACCCAGGCCTGCCGCGTCCTCAAAGAAGAAGGCCTGCGCGTTACGCTCATCAACTCCAACCCGGCCACCATCATGACCGACCCGGAGTTCGCGGACCACACCTACATCGAGCCCATCGATCCGGCCTACATCGAGAAGGTCTTCCAGAAGGAAATCGAAGAGGGCCACAAGATCGACGCCGTGCTCGCCACCTTGGGCGGCCAGACGGCGCTCAACGCGGCCATCCAGCTCGACCGTGCTGGCATCCTTGAGAAGTACGGCATCGAGCTCATCGGCGCGGACATTCCGGCCATCGAGCGCGGCGAGGACCGCCAGATGTTCAAGGACATCGTGGCCTCCGTCGGCGGCGAGTCCGCGCGCTCCCGCGTGTGCCACAACATGGACGAAGTCCACGAGACCGTCAAGGAACTGGGCTTGCCCGTCGTCGTCCGCCCGTCGTTTACCATGGGTGGCTTGGGCTCCGGTCTGGCGTTTAACAACGAAGACCTCGACCGCATCGCCGGCGGTGGCTTGGCCGCCTCGCCGGAAGCCAACGTACTCATCGAGGAGTCCATTCTCGGCTGGAAGGAATTCGAGCTCGAGCTTATGCGCGATGGTGACGACAACGTGGTCGTCATCGCGTCCATCGAAAACGTCGACGCCCTGGGCGTTCACACCGGCGACTCCGTCACGGTCGCCCCGGCGCTTACCCTCACGGACCGCGAGTACCAGAAGATGCGTGACCTCGGCATCGCCATCATTCGCGCCGTCGGCGTCGATACCGGCGGCTGCAACATCCAGTTCGCCGTGAACCCGAACGACGGCCGCATCATCGTCATCGAGATGAACCCGCGCGTGTCCCGTTCCTCCGCGCTGGCGTCCAAGGCCACCGGTTTCCCGATCGCGAAGCTCGCTGCCAAGCTCGCCATCGGCTACACCCTCGACGAGGTCACCAACGACATCACCGGCGTGACCCCGGCCGCCTTCGAGCCGACCCTCGACTACGTCATCGTTAAGTCTCCGCGCTTCGCCTTCGAGAAGTTCCCGGGTGCGGACGACACGCTCACCACCACCATGAAGTCCGTGGGCGAGGCCATGGGTATCGGCCGCAACTACATTGCGGGCCTCAACAAGGTCATGCGTTCCATGGAAACCAAGATGGCTGGCTTCTGGACCCGACCGGACGAGTACTTCGCGGGCGACCGCGCCACCGACGTCGAGGCCGTTCTCAAGGACCTCGAGACCCCGACCGAGGGCCGCATGTACGACGTCGAGCTCGCCCTGCGCCTGGGCGCGACCGTCGAGCAGGTCTTCGAGCACTCCATGATTGACCCGTGGTTCCTTGCCGAGCTCAAAGCCCTCGTCGACTTCCGCGAGCGGCTTGCCGATGCCCCCGTGCTCGACGAAGACCTCCTGCGCGAGGCCAAGTACATGGGCCTGTCTGACGCTCAGATTGCCGCCGTGCGCCCCGAGTTCGCGGGCGAGGACGGCGTGCGCCGCCTGCGTTGGTCGCTGGGCATTCGCCCGGTCTACAAGACGGTTGATACGTGTGCCGGCGAGTTCGAGGCGCAGACGCCGTACCACTACTCGGCCTACGAGCTCGACCCGAATGCAGAGTCCGAAGTTGCCGAGCAGCGCGACCGCGAAAAGGTCATCATCTTGGGCTCCGGCCCGAACCGCATCGGCCAGGGCATTGAGTTCGACTACTCCTGTGTCCACGCAGCCCTCGAGCTCTCCCGCGCGGGCTACGAGACCGTCATGGTCAACTGCAACCCGGAGACCGTCTCCACCGACTACGACACGGCCGACCGCCTCTACTTCGAGCCGCTGACCTTCGAAGACGTCATGGAGGTCTACAACGCCGAGGCTACCTCCGGCACCGTCGCGGGCGTCATCGTCCAGCTCGGCGGACAGACCCCGCTGGGCCTCGCGGAGAAGCTCACCGAGGCTGGCGTCCCGGTTGTCGGCACCACGGCCGACGCCATCAACCTCGCCGAGGATCGTGGCGAGTTTGGCCAGGTGCTTAGCCGTGCGGAGCTCCCGGCACCGGCGTTCGGCACCGCCACCTCCTTCGACGAGGCCAAGGCTGTCGCCGCGGAAATCGGCTACCCGGTGCTCGTGCGTCCGTCCTACGTCCTGGGCGGCCGCGGCATGGAGATCGTCTACGACGAGGCCTCCCTGCAGGATTACATCGACCGCGCCACCGAGATCACCTCGGACCACCCGGTGCTCGTCGACCGCTTCCTCGATAACGCCATCGAGATTGACGTCGACGCGCTGTGCGACGGCGACGAGGTCTACCTGGGCGGCGTTATGGAGCACATCGAGGAAGCCGGCATTCACTCCGGCGACTCTTCCTGTGCGCTTCCACCGATGACGCTCGGCCCGGAGGACATTGAGAACGTCCGCGAGTCCACGCGCAAGTTGGCCCACGGCATTGGCGTCAAGGGCCTCATGAACGTCCAGTACGCGCTCAAGGACGACATCCTCTATGTCATCGAGGCCAACCCGCGTGCTTCGCGCACCGTGCCATTCGTCTCCAAGGCGACGGGCGTGCAGATGGCGAAGGCCGCCGCGCGCATCATGATGGGCGCCTCCATCAAGGAGCTGCGTGCCGAGGGCGTGCTGCCGGAGAACTACGACGGCGGCTCGCTGCCGCTCGATCACCCCATCGCGGTCAAGGAAGCCGTCCTGCCGTTCAACCGCTTCCGTCGCCCGGATGGCCAGCCGCTCGATACGCTGCTCAGCCCGGAGATGAAGTCCACCGGCGAGGTCATGGGCTTGGCCAGCAACTTCGGCGCGGCTTACGCCAAGGGCGAGCTCGCCGCGTTCGGTGCGCTGCCCACCGAGGGCACCATCTTCGTCTCCGTCGCCAACCACGACAAGCGCATGCTCATTTTCCCGATTCAGCGCCTGGCGCTCATGGGCTTCGAAATCGTCGCTACCCGCGGTACCGCCCAGATGCTGCGCCGCAACGGCGTCGAGTGCGAGGTCGCGGTCAAGGTCTCCGAGAACCCCGAGGGCAAGGCCACCATTCGTGACCAGATCCTCTCCGGCGACATCGACCTGGTGCTCAACACCCCGGCCGGTTCGGCAGGCGCTCGCCACGACGGCTACGAGATTCGTACGGCTGCCGTCAAGGCTGGCATCCCGTGCGTGACCACGGTCCAGGGTGTTACGGCCGCGGTCCAGGGCATCGAGGCCCTGCGCCAGGGCAACCTCACCGTGCGTTCCCTCCAGGAGCTCGAGCATGCCCCAGCCAAATAACTCCGTCACCGAGCACAGCGCGGTGACGCGGAGCGATGCGACGTTCGGTGAGCGTCTCGTCGCCGCCGGCCGCGATCGTGGGCGTCTGTGCGTGGGCATTGACCCACACGCTCACCTGCTCGAGGCCTGGGGCCTCGACAACACCGTCGATGGCCTTCGCACGTTCACGCAGACGTGTGTCGAGGCGTTTGCCGAGACGGCTGCGGTGGTCAAGCCGCAGGTCGCGTTCTTCGAGCGCTTCGGCTCGCAGGGCTTCGCGGTTCTCGAGCGCGCGCTCGCGGACCTGCGCGACGCGGGCTGCCTCACGATTGCGGACGCCAAACGCGGCGACATCGGCAGCACCATGGTCGGCTACGCGGATGCGTGGCTGGGGGAGACCTCGCCGCTGCGCGCAGACTCGGTGACGGTCTCGCCGTATCTCGGCATTGGCGCGCTGGCACCGGTCTTCGAGACGGCCGAGCGTGTGGGCGGCGGCGTCTTCGTCCTCGCCGCGACGTCGAACCCGGAGGCTGTCGAGCTGCAGTCCATCACGGACGCGGACGGCCGCACCATCGCCCAGCGCATGGTCGACGAGGCGGCAACGTATAACGCGCCGCACGCGGCTGTTGGACGCCCCGGCAACGTCGGTGTCGTCGTCGGCGCGACCCTCGCGCAGCCGCCGGTCCTCGACGCCCTGGGCGGCCCGGTGCTCTTGCCGGGCGTCGGCGCGCAGGGGGCATCGGCAAGCGACGTGCTCGCTATTACCCAGGCGGCGCCGGAGCTTGGCTTTGCCAATGTTTCGCGCTCCGTCCTGCGCCACGGGCCGAGCGTCGACGCGCTGTGCGACGCGGTGCGCAGCCAGGCCGCGGAGTTTAGAGCGGAAGCCTAGAGTTTTTACCGCCTTGAGCAGCCCGGATGCAGGCCATCCGGGCTCTTTGTGCGTTTTCGGGCCGGAGTATTTGCGCAGGTAGGGGAGTTTTTTCAAGAAAATCCCAGCTCGATTTAATCCTTAGGCCGTTGTGCTGGTATTTTATGACACGCAGCGCGATGACGTGCCACAACGTCGCACTAGTGGCGGCGCGTTCGGCCCTGTTATCGTCGCAGGAACAAAACCGGTGCTAGGATTGCCAGAAGTCGGTATGCTTCCATGGATGTAACTTGCACGAGTTGCCCCGTTGAGAGGCAGTTTTTACCGAGAACTTCGGCGCCTGTAGCGCCAAGCAGACCCATTAATCACCTAGAAATATCGGAGGATACCGAAGTGGCACTCCCTAAGTTGACTGACGAGCAGCGCAAGGAAGCACTCGCAAAGGCCGCTGAGGCCCGTAAGGCTCGTGCTGAGCTGAAGGCAGCACTCAAGCGCGGCGAGACCAACCTCAAGGAGGTCCTGGAGAAGGCCGAGACCGACGAGATCATCGGCAAGACCAAGGTGTCCGCACTCCTCGAGGCTCTCCCGAAGGTCGGCAAGGTCAAGGCCAAGGAGATCATGGACAACCTCGAGATCGCTCAGACCCGCCGTCTGCGCGGCCTGGGCGACCGTCAGCGTCGTGCCCTGCTCGAGCACTTCGGCTACGAGTCCTAAACCCCGGACCTAGAAGAAGGCAGAAGTGTCTGGAGCACAAACACACGGTGAGCTCGTCGTTCTGGCGGGCCCTGCCGGCGTGGGTAAGTCCTCTGTGGTCCAGCGCCTGCGCAACGACGTAGACCAGCTCTACTTCAGCGTGTCCATGACGACGCGCCAGCCCCGTCCCGGCGAACGCGATGGGGTCGACTACTTCTTCGTTACTCCGGAGGAGTTTCAATCTCAGATCGATTCCGGCTCCATGCTGGAATGGGCAGAGATTCACGGAGGCCTGCAGCGTTCTGGAACGCCGGCAGGCCCTGTGGCGGAGGCCCGCGCGGCCGGCCGTCCCGTGCTGGTGGAAGTAGACCTGGCGGGTGCACGCAACGTCAAGCTTGCGTTGCCCGATGCTCACACTGTCTTCCTGGCTCCGCCGTCCTGGGAGGTGCTCGTCGAGCGTCTCACCGGCCGCGGTACGGAAACGCCGGAGGTCATTGAGCGCAGGCTGCAGACAGCCCGCAAGGAGCTGGCGGCACAAGATGAGTTCGACACCGTCATCGTCAACGAAAATCTCGATGACGCCGTCGCAGCTATCAGTGCTATCCTGCAAGGAGAGTCCGCTTAAGCTGCGGAGACTGCCCAAAGAATTCTTTCACAACCACAATTGACGAAAAGGTGCATGTGACTAACGTGACCGCCGTGAACAACGAGGCCAAGGTCGAGCCGGTCTTCGATCCGCCCACGGGCATTACCGCCCCGCCGATCGATGAGCTGCTGGAGAAGGTCTCTTCCAAGTACGCGCTGGTTATCTTCGCCGCGAAGCGCGCGCGACAGATCAACAGCTACTACCAGGAGCAGGACGACGGCGTCTTCGAGTTCGTCGGCCCGCTGGTAACCCCGGAGCCGGGCGAGAAGCCGCTGTCTATCGCCCTGCGCGAGATTCAGGCTGGCCTCCTCGACCACGAGGAAGGAAAGTAAGCCGCTCGCTCCGTCGCGACCACCCCGCGTCTACCCGTTTCACGGGCCGGACGCGGGGTTTCGCGTAGTATTGGCCCGTGACTTCTTCCGCTTCTGCATTACCTCGAAAAATTGTTGTCGGCGTCGCCGGAGGCATTGCCGCCTATAAAGCCTGCCATCTCGTGCGCGACTTGAAAGAGCATGGCGACGACGTGCGCGTCGTGCCTACGCCCAACGCGTTGCAGTTTGTCGGTGCCGCGACTTTCGAGGCCCTGTCCGGCCATCCTGTCTCCACGACGGTCTTCGATGCCGTCGACGAGGTCCAGCACGTCAACGTGGGCCAGCATGCCGATGCCGTCGTTATCGCGCCCGCTACCGCCGACGTCCTTGCACGCCTCGTGGCCGGACGCGCCGATGATTTGCTCACTGCGACGGTGCTCGTGGCCACGTGTCCTGTCATTGTCGTGCCTGCCATGCACACGGAGATGTGGAACAACCCGGCCACGCGGGAGAACGTCGCCACGCTCCGCCGCCGCGGTGTGACCGTCATGGAGCCTGCACATGGCCGACTCACGGGCAAGGACTCTGGCCCAGGACGCCTGCCGGAGCCGTCCCAGATTGCGGAGTTTGTCCGCACGGAGCTCGCCGGTTATCGCACGCCCTTCGACTGGGAGGGTTGTCGCGTGCTTATCTCGGCTGGCGGCACCCAGGAGAACGTGGACCCAGTGCGTTATATTGGCAACCGTTCGTCGGGGCGCCAGGGCTATGCGTTGGCGGAGATTGCCGCGCAGCGTGGCGCGCGCGTGACCATCGTGGCTGGCGCGACGGACGTGTTGGAGACTCCCTCGGGCGCAGAGATTGTACGCGTGGGCTCGACGCGGGAGATGGAAGCCGCCATGAACGAGCGCGCGCCGGAGGCCGACGTCATCATCATGGCTGCGGCTGTGGCGGACTACCGTCCCGCGGACGTCGCCGACTCGAAGATGAAGAAGGGGAGCGCGGACGAAGAGCTTGCGACGCTGCACCTCGTGGAGAATCCGGACATCCTCAAAGGGCTCGTCGCGCGCCGCGACGCCGGTGAGCTCAAAGACGGCGTCGTCATCGCTGGCTTCGCTGCGGAGACGGGCGATGCGATGCATTCGGCGCTCGATTACGCGCGCGCGAAGTTTGAACGCAAGGGCTGCGACGTGCTCATGGCGAATGAGGTCGGCGTGGGCAAAGTATTCGGCCAGACGACGAACTCGGGCTGGATTCTGCGTCGCGGTGCTGAGCCGACCGTTGTGGAGCTGGGCAGTAAACAGGTGGTCGCGGCCCAGATCTTGGATGCCGTGAATGCAATTGCCTCGGAGTAGGCCGCGTTAATTGCCAAGATAGACCGCTTGGTCTAATATTGCCCTTTGTCAACGCTTGGGGCCAGAACCATGCGCCGTCTATTCACCCCTGTTATACAAAGGACACACATAACGTGACGAATAACGCCGTGACCGCGACCCGACTCTTTACGTCTGAGTCGGTCACTGAAGGCCACCCCGATAAAATCTGTGACGCCATTTCCGACACCATCCTCGACGCCTTGCTCGAGAAAGACCCCCACGCCCGCGTCGCCGTGGAAACCCTCGTAACGACCGGCCAGGTCCACGTCGTGGGCGAGGTTTCCACGACGGGCTATGTCGAAATCCCGCAACTCGTGCGCAAAACCCTCGTCGACATCGGATTCATCTCCTCCGACGTCGGATTCGACGGCACCACCTGTGGCGTCAACGTCGCCATTGGCGAACAGTCCCCGGAGATCGGCGCAGGCGTCGATGTCGCGGACGAGATTCGCTCCGGCGAGGCCGGTGACGACCTCGAGCAGACCGGCGCCGGCGACCAGGGCCTCATGTTTGGCTACGCCACGAACGAGACCCCGGAATTCATGCCGCTGCCTATCTCCACGGCTCACCACCTTGCACGCCGCCTCACCGCCGTGCGCAAGGAGGGCATCGTCCCGCACCTGCGCCCGGACGGCAAGACACAGGTCACCTTCGCCTACGACGAAGACGAAAACCCGGTGCGCATCGACACCATCGTCATCTCCACCCAGCACGATCCGGAGGTCGACCGCGAGTGGCTCGTCGAGCCGCTGCGCACCGAGGTCGTCGAGTACGTCATCAAGGCCAACGACCTTGATCGCTACTACGACGAGCAGACGAAGCTGCTCATCAACCCGTCGGGCTCCTTCATTCTCGGCGGCCCTATGGGCGACGCGGGCCTCACCGGTCGCAAGATCATCGTCGATACCTATGGCGGCATGGCCCGCCACGGCGGCGGCGCCTTCTCCGGTAAGGACCCGAGCAAAGTCGACCGTTCTGCGGCCTACGCCATGCGTTGGGTCGCGAAGACCATCGTCGCCGCTGAGCTCGCGGACCGCGCGGAGGTCCAGGTGGCCTACGCCATTGGCCGCTCCCAGCCGGTCGGCCTCTACGTCGAGACCTTCGGCACCGCCAAGAACGGGCTCACCGACGGCCAGATTCAGGCCGCCGTCAACGAGGTCTTCGACCTGCGCCCGCACAAGATCATCGCGGACCTTGACCTGCTGCGTCCGATCTACCGCGCGACCGCCGCGTATGGTCACTTTGGCCGCACCGACGTGAACCTGCCCTGGGAGGACACCTCGCGTGCGCCGCTGCTGCGCGCCGCCGCCGGTCTCTAGCCCCCGCACGCGCTAGAATCGAGCGCTATGCCTAAGAAAACACCCGCCGCCGTTGACCCGGTCGTGCGGGTGTTGCCGTTGTTGCGGGTGGCGCACTTGGACCGGGCGTTCGACTACTACGTCGACGAGGCGGAGTCCGAGGTCGCCCAACCCGGCGTTCGCGTGCGCATTCGCTTCAATGGCCAACTTCAGGACGGCATCATCCTGGCCCGCGGCGCGGAGACTGAATTCCAAGGAACGCTGCGCTTTATCGACCGCGTGGTTTCGCCATATCCCGTCTATACGGAGAAACTCTCTGCTCTCGTGGAGTCGCTTGCCAAACGCTACGGCGGCGCGCGCTCGGATATCATTCGCGTGGCAATCCCGCCGCGCCACGCGAAGGCGGAAGAGTCAGATCTCACCACGCCATGGGAGGAACTCGGCGAGTCTGTCGAGCCTGACCTGTCCGGATGGTCCGCTTATCTCCATGGTGAATCCTTTGTCGATGCCGTCCTCGCCGGAAACGTCGCCCGCGCCGCGTGGCAGATCGCGCCCGGCGATGATTGGGCCAGCGCGCTCGCGGCCTTAGGCGCGAAGGTCGCCCGCGACGGGGGAGGAGTGCTCATGGTCGTTCCAAACCAGAAGTCCCTCGATCGTCTCGAAGCAGCTTTCCGCGCCGTCGTAGGCGCCAAGCAGGTCACCACGTTGGCGAACTCCTTGGGCCCTCAGGCGCGTTACCGACGCTACCTTTCGGCTCTCCAGGGCCAGGCGCGTATTGTGCTGGGCACGCGTTCTGCCGCCTTCGCACCTGTACACGACCTGCGATTGGCGGTCATCCTTGACGATGGCGACGATAACCTTGTCGATCCGCTCAAGCCTTACGTGCACGCCCGTGAGGTTCTCACAACGCGCTCCGCGTTGGAACATGCCAGCCTTATCCTCGCCGGCCATGCGCGCACGGCGGAGACCCAGCTCCTCGTCGAGTCTGGCTGGGCTCATGACCTTGTGGCGAGCGCCGCGACATTGCATGCCCGTTGCCCGCAGATTGCCGCGGTGGGCCGCTACGGCCTTACTATCTCCCGCGACATGCGCGGCGGCACGACCTCCGTGTCCGGCCCCGCGTACCAAGCCGCCCGTGGTGCGCTCGAACGCGGCGAACCCGTCCTAGTCCAGGTCCCACGTAAGGGCTACGCGCCCATCCTCTCGTGTGGCAACTGCGGCAACCCCGCTCGCTGTCGTCACTGTGGCGGCCCACTGGGCATGAGTCAGCAGGGCTCCGACCCTGAGCGCGGCTCGCTGCCCACCTGCGCCTGGTGCGGCCGCGTCGACGCCAAGCACCGGTGCACCGAGTGCGGATCGCCCAAACTCCGCGCCATCGTCCTGGGCACTGAGCGCACCGCCGAGGAACTCGGCCGTGCGTTTACGAAGACGCGGATCATCGTCTCCGGCGGTAACAAGGTGATAGACGAGATCCCGTTTAAGCCGGCGCTTGTGATCGCCACGCCCGGCGCCGAGCCCCACGTGGAGGGCGGGGAGCGCTACGGCGCAGCGTTGCTCCTCGAGCCCGGCGCGCTGCTTGGGCGCCAGGATATGCGCGCCACCGAGGACGCCCTCGATACGTGGGCGCATGCCGTCACCCTCGTGAGTCCTGCCATGAAGGGCGGGGAAGTGATCATTACCGCGGAGCCGGAGCTGCCCGTCGTCGACTACCTGTGCCGGTGGGACATGGTGGGCGCCGCGCAGGCGGAGCTCGCCGCCCGCCGTGAAGTGCGTTTCCCGCCCGCGGTCCACATGGCTGCCGTCGATGGCGCCCATGCGTCGCTCGAAGAGTTCTTACGCACCGCTGAGCTTCCCGATCATGCCGAAGTCCTTGGTCCGGTCCTGCTGCCTGTCGGAGTGACCCCGCCGGGACAGTATGACGAGGAGAAGTACGGCCCGGCGCAACGCGTCCTCATTCGCATCCCGCTGGGGCCGCGTGCACAGCTGGGCACCGCGCTGCGGAAAGCGAATGCCGCTCGCAGCATCCGCAAAGACGACCTCCCGCTGCGTATCCAAGTAGACCCCATAAACATCGGTTAAATCGGAATAGGTTGTTTCTCAAGCTAATGGTGTTAATGACACCATGCATTTCACACGGTTTATTTTCACCCCCGTAGCGTGTGTTTGGCGTTTAATGAATAGCCTGGCATGGAATTGCGTCCGATAAGGACGAGCTGGCCAACCCTGCGCCACCGTCTGGATGCTCATCCTTGTTGGCTTCGTGCTCGCCCTGGCTGGACTCTTCCTGGTCCGCCGCCGCAGCATCGACGCAGCAACGACGCAGCAGCCAGGCTGTACCCAGCCTGCGACGAGGTAGCAACTGGGCAACAACTCAGTTGTCGCGTGAGTCCACGCCGCCCTGCGAGTTTTCTCGAGAAGGAAGAGCCCACGGCGCGGGGCCGTCGCGCTTTTCGGGTCCGACGTGCACTATTCTGGTCACTTGACTGTCTATTACCAAAAACTATTACGCAGGAGAACGAGCAGCACCTTGAGCATTCGCGATATCCGCATCTACGGCGATCCGGTCTTGACCAGCATCGCCACGCCATTCGACACGTTTGATTCGAGTCTCGAGCGGCTCGCCAATGACATGTTCGAGACCATGGAAGACGCTGGCGGCGTGGGCCTGGCCGCCAACCAGATTGGGCTCACCAAGCGCATCTTCGTCTATGACTGCTCGCACGTGCAGCCGGGGATGCGTGGCGCGCTCATCAACCCCGTGTGGCAGCCGCTGGGGGACATGCTCCAGGTCGGCCCCGAGGGCTGCCTGTCCATTCCGGATATCTCGGCGGAAACTGTGCGCCATGAAACGGTGCGCGTCTCCGGCTTCGACGTCTTCGGCCGCCCCGTTGGCATGGCCGTCTCCGGACTCATGGCGCGTTGCGTTCAGCACGAGACGGATCACCTCGACGGCGTGCTCTTCCTCGACCGCCTCCAAGGCGACGTGCGCAAGCAGGCCATGGCCGAGGTCCGCGCCTCCGACTGGTTCAACGCGTAAAAAGGAGATCCCACATGCGACTGATTTTTGCTGGCACGCCCGAACCCGCCGTCGTGGCTTTAGAGAAGCTCATCGCCTCCGAGCACGAGGTCGTGGCCGTCATTACTCGTCCCGACGCGCGCCGGGGTCGCGGCCGCACGCTCCACCCCAGCCCGGTCAAGGCGCTGGCCATGGAGCACGGTATTGAGGTGCTTACGCCCACCACGCTGGGGCCCGGCACCGAGGACGGCCAGGCCCTGCGCGCCCGTCTCGCGGAACTCCAGCCCGAGTGCATTCCGGTTGTCGCTTACGGCAATCTCATTACCAAGGATCTCCTCGACGTGCCTACGCACGGTTGGGTGAATCTGCACTTCTCGCTGTTGCCCGCCTGGCGCGGCGCCGCTCCGGTCCAGGCCGCCATCGCCGCTGGCGATGACATCACGGGTGCCACCACCTTCCGTATCGACGAGGGGCTCGACACCGGCGTCGTCCTCGGCACGATGACCGAGGCTATCCGCGACACGGACACCGCTGACGATCTCCTCACGCGCCTGGCCTACGCCGGCGGCGATCTCCTTGTCGCGACAATGGACGGTCTCGCTGCCGGGATCATCGATCCGCGCCCGCAGGAGGGGGAGGCGACGTACGCGCACAAGATTACGACCGAGGACGCGCGCATCGACTGGTCGACGCCTGCCTTCGCCGTCGATCGCCACATCCGCGCACACACCCCAGGCCCCGGGGCCTGGACCATGTTGGGGGCGGATCGCATCAAGATTGGCCCCATCCAGCTTGCCGATGCCCCCTCGCCGCTGGCCCCAGGCCAGCTCGCCGTCACCAAGAAGGCAGTCTACGTCGGAACAGCGACGGACACCGTACGCTTGGGGCAGATTCAACCGCCAGGAAAGAAAATGATGAACGCCGCAGACTGGGCGCGTGGTGCGCTCGCGGATGTCGAAAGTGGAGAGGTGACGTTCCAATGACCGGAGGATTCCGTTCCCGTTCGAAGTCGGGAGACAAGCCCAAACCCGAGCGCGACAACCGCGAACGGCGCGAGGAGCGCCGCGACCGTGGCCAGCGCCGCGATGACCACCGCGGTTCCCGTAACCGCGATCGCGGCAAGGGCCAGGGCCAGCAGCGCCGCGGCACTTCCCGTGAGCAGGCCGCCAAGGATTTCCTGCGCTCCGCGCGCCAGGTAGGCGTCGACGCACCGCGCGCCGTTGCCTTCGATACGCTGCTGCGCGTCGAGACCGATGACGCCTTTGCCAACCTCGTGCTGCCCAAGGCGCTGCGTAAAGCGAAGCTCGAGGGCCGTGACGCGGCATTTGCTACGGAACTGACCTATGGCACGCTGCGCGCCCTCGGCGTCCTCGATGCGGTCATCGCGCGCTGCGCGACCCGCGGTCTCGAGGCCATGGCGCGCGAGGTTCACACCGCGCTACGCCTGGGCACCTACCAAGTGCTCTACACCCGCGTGGAACCGCACGCCGCGGTCGACACGACGGTGCGCCTCGTCGAAGCCGCCGGGCACGAGCAGGCCAAAGGCTTTGCCAACGGCATCATGCGCACAATTACCCGCACGACTCCGGAGGCGTGGCTCAACCGGCTGGCTCCCGCCGGAGAAATTCCAGCGCTTGCGTTCAAGCATGCGCACCCGGCCTGGATCGCCGAGTCCTTCTCTCGCGTGCTCGGACTCGGTGAGCTCGAGGAGGCGCTCGATGCTGACTCACAGCGCCCGCTCGTCCACCTCGTGGCCCGCCCCGGCGAAATTTCCGCCGAGGAACTCGCGCTTATGACCGGCTTCGAGGAAGGCAAGTATTCGCCGTACGCCGTCTACATGGAGCACGGCGACCCGGGCGACCTCGAACCCGTGAAGCAGGGCCTGGCCGCGGTTCAGGACGAAGGCTCGCAGCTCATCGCCCGCGCCGTCGCGGAGGCCCCCATCGAGGGCACCGATGGCGGACGCTGGCTCGATCTCTGCGCTGGCCCCGGCGGCAAGGCGGCACTCATGGGTGCGCTCGCTCGTATCGAGGGTGCGCGCGTCGACGCCGTTGAGGTCTCGCCCCACCGCGCCGAACTCGTGCGTAAAACCACGGACGGCCTGCCCGTCGACGTCCATGTCGCCGACGGGCGCACACCGGACCTTGAGCCCGGCTTCGACCGCGTCCTCGTCGACGCGCCGTGCTCGGGCCTTGGCGCCCTGCGCCGACGCCCGGAGGCACGCTGGCGCAAGGAAGAAGAGGACATCGGAAAGCTCGCGCCCCTGCAGTTCGAGCTCCTGAGCTCGGCGCTGAACCTCGTGCGCCCGGGCGGCATCGTCGTGTACTCGACCTGTTCGCCGGACCTGCGCGAGACCCGCGCCATCGTCGACCGTGCCAAGCAAGAGCTCGGCGCCGTCGAGCTCGATGCGCACGAGCTCATCCCTGACATGGGGGACACCGGCCGTGAGCTGTCCGTGCAGATGTGGCCACACCGTCACGGCACGGACGCGATGTTCTTCGCCGCACTGTGTCGCGGGGCCTAAGTTCCCCGTGGCGCGCGGTCACGCACGCTAGACTTTAGGCATGTCTGAACCGATTATTGCGCCGTCCATTCTCGCCGCCGACTTCGCCCAGCTGGGCACGGAGGTCGCCTCCGTCGCCTCGGGCGACTGGCTCCACGTCGACATCATGGATGGCCACTTCGTGCCCAACCTGTCCTTTGGCCCAGACGTTACCTCCACGGTGGACGGTCTCACCGCGCAGGAGCTCGACGTGCACCTCATGATCGAGGAGCCGGAGAAGTGGGTCGAGACCTACGCCAAGGCCGGCGCGGATTGCATCATCTTCCACGTCGAGGCCGTCGCCAACGAGGAGGCCGCGCTGGCGCTCGCTCGCAAGATTCGCGATCTGGGCGTGCGCGCTGGGTTCTCCGTTAAGCCGGGCACGCCCATCGAGCCGTGGCTGGATAAGCTTGAGCACTTTGACGAGGTGCTCGTCATGAGCGTGGAGCCGGGCTTCGGCGGTCAGAAGTTTATGCCGGAGATGCTCGACAAGGTGCGTGCGCTGCGCTCGACGATTGATGAGCGCGGGCTCGACACGGTGATTGAGATTGACGGCGGCGTCTCCGCCGAGACCATTCGCGCCTGCGCCGAGGCCGGCTGCGACGCGTTCGTCGCCGGTTCCGCCGTGTTCAAGCAGGATGACCGCGCCGCGGCCGTCGCTGAACTGCGCGAGCTGGCGACCCTGTAGTGGCCTCGATTGCAGAGGCGCTCGCGCTCGCCAAGTCCGCGGGCCTGGGCGTCAAGGGCACGACGAGCCCCAACCCGCCCGTGGGCGCAGTGCTTGTCTCTCCGAACGGCGAGGTTGTGGGCGTAGGCGGCACCCAACCCGTGGGCGGGCCGCATGCCGAGGTCATGGCGCTGCGCGAGGCTGGGCCTTTAGCGGAGAGCGCAACGGCCGTCGTCACGCTCGAGCCGTGTTCGCATACCGGCCGCACCGGTCCGTGCGCGGTGGCGCTCGCGGACGCAGGCGTAGCGTCTGTCGTCTACTTGCATCCAGACCCGAATCCGCAGGCCGCAGGCGGGGCCGAGACTCTCGCCGCGCGCGGCATTCCAGCGCGCCTCGCATCCGTTGAGGAGCGTGCCGCGGCGGCGTCCGTCGAGGACGCCCTTGTCCCGTGGCTCGCCGCCATCCGGATGGGGCGCCCGCACGTGACCCTCAAGTTCGCGCAGACCCTCGACGGTCTCACCGCCGCGGTGGACGGCACGAGCCAGTGGATCACCGGCCCGGACGCGCGGGCGCACGTCCATGTGGACCGTACGCGTCGCGACGCCATCCTCATCGGCACAGGCACCGCTTTGGCGGATAATCCTTCGCTCACCGCCCGCCGCGCGGATGGCTCGCTCTACGCGGCACAGCCGCGCCGCGTCGTGGTGGGCGCGCGTTCACTTGAGGGGCGTGCCGCGCACCTCGAGGAGCTCGGCTTTGAGCAATACGCCTCGCCGTCCGCGGCGCTGGACGCGCTGTGGGAGTCTGGGGCGCGGGACGTGCTCGTCGAAGGCGGCGCGGGGCTTGCGAGTTCCTTCGTGCAGGAGGGATTCGTCGACGCCGTGCGCGCGTATATCGCGCCGACGTTGCTTGGGGCCGGGCGTGGCGTGTTTGCCGAACCGGTCGCATCGACTCTGACGGATGCGTTGGCGTTGCGGCGCACCCGCGTGGAGGAACTGGGTGCGGATCTCGTCGTGGATTTCACGGTCGAGCGGTCGTAGTTGCCGAAAATTGTCGAGAAAGTCGTTCGCAGAAGACGATTTTTGGCAGCCACGTAGGGAACGAACCGGAATAGGACGCCCACAGCGGCGTTGGAAGAATCGAATTGATTAAAGGAGCTTGGGATTGTTTACCGGATTGGTGGAAGAGGTCGGCCGCGTGAGCGCGATGGAGCCGCAGGGCGATGCGATGCGTCTGAGCCTCACGGGTCCGCTCGTGACGAGTGATGCGGAACTCGGCGCATCCATTGCCGTCAACGGCGTGTGCTTGACCGTCGCGACGCTGGACGGCGACACGTTTACGGCCGATGTCATGCAGGAGTCGCTCAACCGGACGGCGCTGGGGGAGCTCACCGTGGGCGCGCCGGTGAACCTCGAGCGCGCGCTGCTACCCACCACGCGCCTGGGTGGCCACATCATGCAGGGCCACGTCGACGGCACGGCGCGGTTGCTCAGCCGTACGCCGTCCGAGCACTGGGAGGTTCTGCGCTTCGAACTGCCGCGCGAGCTGGAGCGCTATGTCGTGGAGAAAGGCTCCATCGCAGTCTCCGGTACGTCGCTCACGGTCGCGGCTATCTCCCAGCCAGGGGCGAGCGAGCCGTGGTTTGAGGTCTCCCTTATTCCAGCCACGCTGCGCGAGACCATTCTGGGCGAGCTTACACCTGGCGCACGCGTCAACCTTGAAGTTGACGTGCTGGCCAAATACGTCGAGAAAATGCAGCTCACCGTGGATACAGCGGACATGCACCCCGAAAGTAAGTAGTACGAGCGTTCCAGACTAGAGTTGACAGACATGAGTGAACAGAGCGTGCGCCTCGATACCGTCGAGGAAGCCATTGCAGATATCGCAGTCGGTAAAGCCGTCGTCGTCGTTGATAACGAGGACCGTGAGAACGAAGGCGACCTCATCTTCGCCGCGGAAAAGGCCACGCCAGAACTCGTCGCCTTCATGGTGCGGTATTCCTCCGGCTACATCTGTGCGCCGCTCACCCCGGATGACTGCGACCGCCTCAACCTGCCGCCCATGATGGCGAAGAACCAGGACGTGCGCGGCACCGCGTATACCGTTACGGTCGATCTCGCGACGGGCTCCACGGGCATTTCCGCGAAGTCGCGCTGCGAGACCATTCTCGCGCTCGCCAACCCCGAGTCACACCCGGGCGACTTCACGCGCCCCGGCCACGTGGTTCCGCTCGCCGCGCGCCCGGGCGGTGTGCTGGAGCGCGACGGCCACACGGAGGCATCGATAGACTTGGCCCGCCTGGCAGGCCTGCGACCGGCTGGCGTGCTGTGCGAAATCGTCTCCGAGGAAGACCCCACGGACATGGCGCGCTCGCCGGAGCTGCGCCGCTTCGCCGACTCCCACGGCCTGAAGATGATCTCCATCGAGCAGCTCATCGAGTGGCGTCGCCACCACGAGAACCAGGTCGACCGCGTTGTCGAGACGCGACTGCCCACCGAGTTCGGCGAGTTCACCGCGCTCGGTTTCCGTAATATCCTGGACGGCCAAGAGCATGTGGCGCTCGTCGCGGGCGACCTCAAGGCCCTCGACGGCGCCGAGGATGTCCTCGTGCGCGTGCATTCCGAGTGCCTCACCGGCGACGTCTTTGGTTCGCACCGTTGTGATTGCGGCCCGCAGCTCCACGCCGCGCAGAAGGCAGTTCACGACGCCGGCAGCGGCGTCATCGTGTACCTGCGGGGCCAGGAGGGACGGGGCATCGGCTTGCTCAATAAGCTGAAAGCCTATGAGCTGCAGGACAACGGGCGCGACACTGTTGACGCCAACCTTGAACAGGGCCTGCCCGAGGACGCGCGCGAATACTCGGCTGCGGGCCAGGTCCTGCGCGACCTAGGCATCAAGAGCGTCAACCTGCTCACCAATAACCCGGCCAAGGGCGAGGGCTTGGCGGGCTTCGGCGTGGAGATTACCGGCCGCACCCCGCTGGAAATCGAGGCCAACGCCGATAATATTGAGTACCTGCGCACCAAGCGCGACCGCATGGGCCACGACCTACCGCAGGTCGCGCGCTGGGATGCGGACCACGCCAAGTAGAGGAGACCCACAATGAGCAAAGAAGGACTGCCCGAGGTCAAGGCCGTCGACGCGCAAGGAATGACCGTCGCCGTGGTCACCTCCACGTGGAACGCGGAGATCTGCGACCAGCTCGAAGCCCGCGCCATCGCGGCAGGCACGGAGGCTGGCGCCACCGTGGATTCCTTCCGCGTCGTGGGCGCGCTCGAGCTGCCTGTCGTTGTGCAGCGCGCAGCACAAAACTATGACGCAGTCGTGGCGCTCGGCTGCGTCATCCGCGGCGGCACCCCACACTTCGAGTACGTCTGCGACTCCGTCACGCAGGGGCTTACGCGCATTGCGCTCGATACCGGTAAGCCGATTGCCAACGGCGTGCTCACCACGAACGATCACCAGCAGGCGGTGGATCGCGCGGGCTTCGACGGCTCCGTGGAAGACAAGGGCGCGGAGGCCATGGTCGCCGCGTTGGATACCGTTGCCACCCTGCGTAAGGTAGAAGAGACCGCGCGCACGCGCGCCTAGCCCAGGAGACACTGCTACATATGACTGAACAGTCGAAAGACGCCCAGCGTCGCATCGAGCTCACGGATGAAGAAGTCCTGGAGTACACCGCCGCGGACCCGTTCGCGTCGACGTCCACCAAGCCGTGGGAGCTCACCTTAAAGTCCGCGTACCTGCGCAAGATCGCTATCATCTGCGTCATCGTCATCATGGCCGTTCATATCTTTATGGGCGTGACCGTCGGCTTGTCGTATACCGGCGCGTCGGTGACGACGATCGACCGCTTCGCCTACCCGGGCGTGGGCATTATCATTTCCTTCTTCGTGTGGCTCATGCTCACTCGTCCGCGCCTGCGCGCGAATTCGGACGGCGTGGAGGTCCGCAACCTCGTGGGCACGCGTTTCTACCCGTGGCAGCTCATCTATGGCCTGTCCTTCCCGGAGGGCTCGCGCATGGCACACATCGAGCTGCCCAACTTCGAATTCGTTCCCGTCTGGGCCTTGCAGTCCGGCGATAAGGCCACCGTTATCCGCGACGTGCAGGCCTTCCGCGACCTTGAGGCCGATTACATGCCGGAGGATTAAGCCTCTCTATGGCCGACCCCACCACGTACCGCCCGGCGCCGGGGGCTATCCCCACGGACCCGGGCGTTTATAAATTCCGTGACGACAACCGGCGCGTCATCTACGTCGGGAAGGCGAAGAATCTTCGCGCGCGCCTGTCCAACTACTTCCAGGACATTACGCAGCTCCACCCGCGCACCCGCCAGATGGTGCTCACTGCTGCGAGCGTGGAGTGGACCGTCGTCGCCAGCGAGGTCGAAGCCCTCCAGCTCGAGTACACGTGGATCAAGCGCTTCGACCCCCACTTCAACGTCATGTACCGCGACGACAAGACGTACCCCATGCTGGCCGTCTCCGTTGGGGAGCAGATTCCGCGTGCCTTCTTCTATCGCGGCCCGCGCCGCAAGGGCGTGCGCTACTTCGGACCGTATTCCCATGCGTGGGCTGTGCGCGAGACCCTCGATCTATTGACGCGCGTGTTCCCCATGCGCACGTGCGCCAAGGGCGTTTATAACCGTCACCAGACCCTCGGCCGCCCATGTCTCCTTGGCTACATTGGCAAGTGCGATGCCCCGTGCATCGGCCGCGTGAGCCCCGCCGAGCACCGCGAGACTGTCAATAACCTGGTCTCCTTCATGAACGGCAATACCGCGCCGGTTACGCGTCGTCTCACCAAGGAGATGGAAGAGGCCGCGGAAAGCCTCGAGTTTGAGCGTGCCGCCCGCCTGCGCGACGACTTGGGTGCCATCAATAAAATTATGGAGCAGCAAGCCGTCGTCTTCACCGACGGCACGGACGCGGACCTCATTGCCGTCGAGACGGACGAGCTCGAGGCCGCCGTCCAGATTTTCCACGTCCGCGACGGGCGCATCCGCGGCCAGCGCGGCTGGGTCGTGGACAAGGTCGGGGACCAGGCCAGCTCTGAGCCCCTCGAGGAGGGCCAGCCAGACCCGGCGGTCGGCGCCGTCATCCAGAACTTCCTCATCCAGTTCTACTCCGATGCCGTCGAGCGTCAAGCCCAGGAGGACGCCGAGGACGCCAAGCTTGCCGATGCCCCCTCCACCGCGTTGCCGTCGCCCGAGGGCGCCTCCGCGCCCCTCGAGGGAGACTTCGCACGCCGCGGCGTCGACCAAGCCTCCCACGAGGAGGCAAAGAAGGTGCAGGTCATCCCACGCGAAATCCTGGTCCAGGCCATGCCGGACGAGGCCACGGAAGTCCAAGAGCTTCTGGAGCGACTGCGCGGCACCCATGTCTCGCTGCGCGTGCCGCAGCGTGGCGACAAGCGCGCGCTCATGGAGACCGTGCGCAAGAACGCGAAGGAACAGTTGCGCCAGCACAAGCTCAAGCGCGTGGGCGATCTCACCGCACGCTCGGCCGCACTCCAGGACATCCAAGAGGCGCTTGGCATGGAGCAGGCGCCGCTGCGCATCGAATGTACGGATATTTCGCATATCCAGGGCACGGACGTCGTGGCCTCCCTTGTCGTCTTCGAGGATGGCTTGCCACGCAAGTCGGATTACCGGCGATACCGCATCAAGGAAGCCGCCGGCGACGGCCACTCCAACGACGTGGGCTCTATCGCAGAGGTCACGCGCCGCCGCTTCAAGCGGCATAACGAAGACAAGCTGGCGAACCCCGACGAGGAAGTCGAGGAGTCCACGTTTAGTGACGAGGCCGTGGCGGAGGACTCCGCCGAGGCCGGTCGCCGTTTTGCCTACCCGCCGCAACTCTTCATCGTCGACGGTGGCGCACCGCAGGTCGCCGCGGCCCAGGAGGTCTTCGACGAGCTCGGCATCGTCGACGTCACCCTCGTCGGCCTGGCCAAGCGTCTCGAGGAGATCTGGGTGCCGGGGGAGGAGGACCCCGTCATTCTGCCGCGCAACTCCCAGGCGCTGTACTTGCTTCAGCAGGTCCGTGACGAATCGCACCGCTTCGCCATCACGTACCACCGCCAACAGCGCTCGAAGCGCATGCGCTCCTCCGTACTCGATTCCATCCCAGGCCTTGGCCCGCAGCGCAGGACCGATCTGGTCAAGCACTTCGGCTCCGTGAAGAAGCTGAAGCTCGCATCGGTGGAAGAGATTGGAGAAGTCAAGGGATTTGGTCCCAAATTGGCGCAAACTGTCTACGAACACCTTCATTAGAGCGCGCGGGTACGCCCCGCGTCTACTATGGGGCATATGACGCAGTTTGAAACTCCCCCCATCCTGTTGACGGGTATGTCTGGCGGTGGCTTGTCTACCGCCGCCAAGGTCCTTGAAGACAAAGGCTATTACGTGGCCCAAAATATTCCGTCGGTCATGGTCATCGAGCTGCTCACACTCTGCGCCCAAGAGGACTCGCCGGTGACCAAAGTCGCCGTTGTTGTCGACGTGCGCAGCCGTGTCTTCCCTGGTTCGCTCATCGACACCATCAACGGCCTCGAAGAGGCCGATATGCGCCCGACGGTGCTGTTCATGGACGCGCGCGACGACGTACTCATTCGTCGTTTCGATGGCGTCCGCCGCACGCACCCGCTCCAGGGCGGGGATACCCTCAAGCACGGCATACAGCGCGAACGCGTGCAGCTCGCTCCCGTGCGTACCCGCGCCGACGTCATCATCGACACCACGAACCTCTCGGTGCATGACCTCCGCCGGGCCATCGAGGCCGCATTCGGCAACATGGGCTCCGAAAAGCAACACATCACGCTGGAGTCCTTCGGCTTCAAGCACGGTTCGCCGCGCGACGCCGACCTCGTCATGGACGTGCGTTTCCTCCCTAATCCCTACTGGGTGCCGGAGCTTCGTGGATACCGCGGCACGGATGCGCCCGTGAGCGACTACGTTCTCTCGCAGCCAGGTGCCGCGGATTTCGTTGACCGTTTCATCAACATGCTGGACTCCATGCTTGCTGGATACAGGCACGAAGGAAAGAACTTTATCACCATCGGCATCGGCTGCACCGGCGGGCATCACCGTTCGGTGGCCGTCACTGAAGAGATCGCGCGCCGCTTGCGCGACGAAGATCGCGTCGATGTCAGCGTTCTCCACCGCGACATCACACGCGATTAAATTCAGATGCGTCTCACGGGGAACCTTTCCTTTACTCCTTACCCCGTAACGACGCGACCTTTTTGGCCGATTACTAATAACGGCATAATAATTGTATAGGATTTCCCCAACTTAGTGCGCTCCCTGTGCGCTACCCCTTACTTGTTAGAAAGGAGCGGCGAACTCCCCATGGCTCGACTCCCTGCCACTCCCCATCACATCGCCTGCCTGGGCGGCGGGCATGGCCTCTTTCAAACCCTACTTGCCGCCCGTGACCTTGATTCGGAGAAAATCTCGGCGATCGTCACCGTCGCAGATGATGGCGGCTCGTCCGGCCGGCTGCGCCGTGAGCTCGATCTTATCCCGCCCGGAGACCTGCGCATGGCGCTGGCGGCCCTCGCCGACGACGGCGAGCAAGAAGGGTTGTGGGCCACCACGTTGCAGCACCGCTTTGGCGGAACCGGCGCTCTTGCCGGTCACGCCGTGGGCAATCTGCTCATCGCCGGACTCACGGAAGTGGTCGGGGAGATGCAGGAGGCGCTCGATATCGTCGCGCGTCTCACGCGCTCGCATGGCCGCGTCTACCCGGTCGTCGAGCAGCCGCTTGACATAGAGGCTGAGGTCGCCGGGCTCGATGAGGACCCGACGGTCATGCGCCCAGTCCGCGGACAGGTCGCCGTCGCCACCACGCCGGGTAATGTGCGCCGCGTTCGCATTCTTCCGCAGGCGCCGGCTGCTAACCCCGCAGCCCTCGAAGCCTTGTCACGTGCGGACTTCATCACGCTTGGCCCCGGCTCGTGGTTCACCTCCGTCATCCCGCACGTGCTGGTGCCCGACATTGTCGATGCAATTAACGCTTCCAGCGCACCGCGCGTCGTGGTGTTGAATCTGTCCGCTGAGCCAGGGGAGACCCACGGTTTTTCCGCGGAGCGCCATGTACAGGTACTTGCACAGCATGCTGCAGGACTGCACATTGACCGGATCGTCGTTGACTCGGCTGCACCGCTGGCGGATACGGAGAAGAAGTATCTGCAACGTGCTGCTGATTCTCTCGGCGCCGCGGTGGTTTTCGCTGAAGTGAGCGCACAAGACGAGGACGGCGGGCGCCGTAATCTCCACGATCCCGCGAAACTTGCGCGCGTCTTCGGCGAGATCTATCGCGGCGAGGTCTAGCCCGGCGCGCTAGACTATTGTTCGCTTTAAGTGCCGGAGCTGCGTGCCCCGGCAGCTTTCTACGCCCCAGGTAAGGAAAGCATGTCGTATTCATCGGACCGCAGCCTCGCACCCAAGGCGAGGAAGAAAGGGAGCGTCGAGGTGGCTTTGTCGCTTACAGAAAAGGTCAAACAGGAGCTGGCCCAGGTCACGCTGCCGCG
Source organism: Corynebacterium sp. DNF00584 (assembly GCF_001552965.1). Lineage (NCBI taxonomy): Bacteria > Bacillati > Actinomycetota > Actinomycetes > Mycobacteriales > Corynebacteriaceae > Corynebacterium > Corynebacterium sp. DNF00584. The sequence continues at coordinate 117,902 of NZ_KQ959769.1, forward strand.
TCAGTCGGCGCGTGCGGCAGAGGCGTCGGCCATGCTTCGGTTCGCTGGCGAACTGCACGTCAACGGCGACCACATGAGCTACGAATTCGAATTCGATGATGAAGTGACGGCCAAGCGGCTCGCGGAATTCCTCGACGATCTCTACGGCGTGAAGTCCTCAACCCACATCGTGGGACCGGGCTCGACGTCAAAACGTCCGCGCGTACAGATGCGCGTGGGCGAGGCAAAGGAACTCACGCGCCGCCTTGGTCTCATTACGCGCTCTGGCCACCCCGTCATCGGCTTGCCACCGCAGGTCGTTTCCGGTTCTGTCGCCGACGCCGAGGCTGCGTGGCGCGGCGCTTTTCTTGCTCAGGGCGTGCTCACGGAACCTGGACGCTCGTCGTCTCTGGAAATTGTGTGCCCGCGTCAAGAGGCTGCGTTAGCGCTCGTTGGCTGCGCGCGCCGTTTGGGCATTGCCGCTAAGACGAAAGAAACTCGCGGCGCCGACCGCGTGGTCGTGCGCGAAGGGGATGCCATCGGTGCCCTGCTCACCAGGATGGGCGCGCACCGCACGCGCTTAGAGTGGGAACGCAAGCGCTTGCGCTCGGAGGCTCACGAGTCCTCCAACACGCGTCTGGAGAACTTCGACGATGCCAACCAGCGTCGTTCCGCGCGTGCCGCAGAGGCCGCAGCCAATCGCGTGTCCCGCGCGATGGACATTCTGGGCGACGACGTGCCCGAGCATCTGGCAGATGCCGGCTACCTCCGCGTGAAATTTCGCGATGCGTCGCTTGAGGAGCTCGGCCGCCACGCGGATCCGCCCATGACCAAGGACGCCGTCGCCGGCCGCATTCGACGCCTACTATCGATGGCCGACAAGCGTGCGGAAGAACTCGGTATTCCGGATACGCATGAGTACGCACACGGACCGAAGAACGACAGCGAGTAGTCGCTGTGGACGCGCCTCACGACTTCGTGAGGCATTTCTTTATGTCCGTGTGCGTCCGTTTTCCTGTATGTAGGCGTGAAGAACGCCGAGTGTTTGCCTAATGTTCATGTCCGAGACGCGGGCGCAGTGCTTCCGATGACAGAGTGCACATTGTGGCGCGATGGAGGATGGGGGTTCACAAGGGCGCAACCAGCCAAAGATACAGAAATTGGGCCTGGGCTGGTGCGATGCTGCTCCGCTTGAAGCACTGCGGTAGACGATCCAGGGTGCAGTCCCTTCTCAGTGGTGTTGCCTTACCTTGTTTTAGTCAGAGTGTGGGGTGATATTTATCGCAACGTAAATCAACACAAACGGGCATTGGGGAAATACGTCCATCTAGCTGGTGATTTGCGGCGTGTTTCGTCGTGATTCGTGATGTATCCCATAGCGAAACTGGTACTCTGATGTGGTTTTTAGTGGGGACGGGCAGTTTCTTGCTGCAGCATTCGGAAACAGTCGGTAGACTCGGAAGCGTTGGGAAGTTGTCGAGGACTTCGTCACACAGAAGAACACCATAGGTAATCCGCACGGCGCTCAGCGCGTTGAGCGGGAGAGACCACAATGACGCTTGAAACCTCGGTAATCCCATGGAATAACGAACGTCAATTTTTGAGGAGACACTAACGTGACTATCCGCGTAGGCATCAATGGCTTCGGCCGCATCGGCCGCAACTTCTTCCGCGCCGTCCAGCAGAACCCGGGCGACCTGGAGATCGTCGGCATTAACGACCTGACCGACAACCACACCCTGGCTCACCTGCTCAAGTACGACTCCGTGCTGGGAAAGCTCGGTGCTGAGGTCTCCTACGATGACGAGTCCATCACCGTCGACGGCAAGAAAATCCACGCTTCCGCTGAGCGCGACCCGAAGAACCTGAACTGGGCCGACCTCAACGTCGACGTCGTCATCGAGTCCACCGGCTTCTTCACCGATGGCGAGGCTGCTAAGGCTCACATCGAGGCTGGTGCCAAGAAGGTCATCATCTCCGCTCCGGCGAAGAACGTGGACGCAACCTTCGTCTACGGCGTCAACTCCGACTCCTACGACGCTGCAAACCACAACGTCATCTCCGCAGCCTCCTGCACCACCAACTGCCTGGCTCCGATGGCCAAGGTCCTCAACGACAAGTTCGGCATTGAGAAGGGCCTCATGACCACCGTCCACGCTTACACCGGTGACCAGCGCATCCAGGATGCTCCGCACCGCGACCTGCGCCGCGCTCGCGCCGCAGCCCAGAACATGGTTCCGACCTCCACCGGCGCTGCCAAGGCCGTGTCCCTGGTTCTTCCGGAGCTCGAGGGCAAGCTCGACGGTTACGCAATGCGCGTTCCCGTGATCACCGGCTCCGCAACCGACCTGACCTTCCAGGCATCCCGCGACGTCACTGTTGAGGAAATCAACGCCGCCATCAAGGAAGCTGCCACCGGCGAGTTCGGTGAGACCCTGGGCTACACCGAGGATCCGATTGTCTCCACCGACATCGTCACCGACTCCCACGGCTGCATCTTCGACGCTGGCATGACCAAGGTCTCCAACGGCAACCTGGTCAAGGTCCTCGGCTGGTACGACAACGAGTGGGGCTACACCAGCCAGCTCGTCCGCACCACCAAGCTCGTTGCCTCCAAGCTGTAAGAGTCAGGCTGCTCACCGCCGCGCTTCGTGAATCGCATGAACGTACACGCATCCATTACCGGCTCGGCGGATAAGCACCTGATATGAGTTACCGGCCCTCGCGAACGCCCTCCAGGGCTCGCGCGGGCCGGTATTCTTTTAGGGGCTAGGCGCGCCCCGTCATCACATCGACATTCGCGTCTCCTTTAGCTTTAAAACTGCATAGCTCGAACGACAACGTCGACTAATAAATCACTTCCAAGGAGATATGCTCATGGCATTCAAGACCCTCGATGATCTGCTCGCCGAAGGCGTGGAGTCCCGCCACGTCCTCGTCCGTTCTGATTTCAATGTCCCGCTCGACGAGGACGGCAACATCACAGACCCGGGTCGTATCAACGCCTCGCTGCCCACCATCAAGGCTCTCGTCGACGGTGGCGCAAAGGTCATCCTCACCGCCCACCTTGGTCGCCCGAAGGGCGAAGTCAACTCGAAGTACTCACTCGCACCAGTTGCGGAGGCGCTGTCTGAGGCCCTTGGCCAGTACGTCGCGCTGGCATCCGACGTCTCCGGTGAGGACGCACACGAGCGCGCCAACGGTCTCAACGACGGCGACGTCCTGCTCGTCGAGAACGTTCGTTTCGATGCTCGCGAGACTTCTAAGGACGAGGCTGAGCGCGGTGCCTTTGCCGATGAGCTCGTCGCATTGGCTGCTGACAATGGCGCCTTCGTCTCCGACGGCTTCGGCGTTGTCCACCGCGCACAGGCATCTGTCTACGACGTTGCCAAGCGTCTGCCGGCCTACGCTGGCAAGCTCGTGCAGAAGGAAGTTGAGACCCTCGCTACAGTCGCTGAGAACCCAGAGCACCCGTACGTCGTCGTCCTCGGCGGCGCCAAGGTCTCGGACAAGCTCGGCGTGATCGAGGCCCTCGCTGGCAAGGCAGACAAGGTCATCATCGGTGGCGGTATGTGCTACACGCTGCTCGCCGCTCAGGGATACAACGTTCAGAAGTCCCTGCTGCAGGAAGACCAGATTGATGCCTGCAAGGAGCTGCTCGAGCGCTTCGGCGACAAGCTCGTTCTGCCGGTCGACCTCACCGCTGCGTCCGAGTTCGCTGCTGACGCCGAGACCAAGGTCGTCAGCCTCGACGGTATTCCGGAGGGCTGGATGTCCCTCGACATCGGACCGGAGTCCGTCAAGCACTTCGCCGAGGTCATCGCCACCTCCAAGACCGTGTTCTGGAACGGCCCGATGGGCGTGTTCGAGATGGAAGCTTTCTCCAAGGGCACCGCGGGTGTCGCACAGGCCATCATCGACGCCACCGCCAACAACGGCTCCTTCACCGTCGTCGGCGGCGGTGACTCCGCCGCGTCCGTCCGTCTGCTGGGCCTGGATGAGGACGGCTTCAGCCACATCTCGACCGGTGGCGGGGCTTCCCTCGAATTCCTCGAGGGCAAGGAATTGCCGGGCGTCAAGGTTCTGCAGGCTTAAGTAAAGCCTCGCGTCACGCACTCGACTTCGCTAATCGAACTCCACTAGAAAAGGACACCTCACACCATGGCACGTACCCCGCTTATTGCTGGTAACTGGAAGATGAACCTCGACCACCTCGAGGCTATTTCCCAGGTCCAGAAGTTCGCCTTCGCCCTGCCTAAGGACTACTACGAGAAGGTCGACGTGGCCTTCATGGTCCCGTTCACCGACCTGCGCTCCGTCCAGACTGTCGTCGATGGCGACAAGCTGCAGATCACCTACGGCGCTCAGGACATCTCCAAGCATGATTCCGGCGCCTACACCGGCGAGGTTTCTGGAGAGATGCTCTCCAAGCTCGGCGTTACCTGGGCTGTCGTGGGCCACTCCGAGCGTCGCGAGTACCACGGCGAGACCGACAAGCTGGTCTCGGAGAAGGCTGCCGCTGCTATCAAGCACGGCATTTCGCCCATCGTCTGCGTGGGCGAGCCGCTGTCTGTCCGTGAGGCCGGCACCCACGTTGACTACGTTGTCAACCAGACCCGTTTCTCCCTCGAGGGCCTGTCTGCCGAGGATCTGAAGAAGACCGTCATTGCCTATGAGCCTGTCTGGGCCATCGGCACCGGCAAGGTTGCGTCTGCGGACGATGCACAGGAAGTATGCGCTGCTATTCGCCAGCTCGTGCGCGAGCTCGCCGGCGACGAGGTCGCTGACGGAATCCGCATCCTCTACGGCGGCTCCGTGAAGACTGACTCCGTCGCCGAGATCGTGGGCAAGCCGGACGTCGACGGCGGCCTCGTGGGCGGCGCTTCCCTCAACGGCGAAGACTTCGCTAAGCTCGCAGCTAACGCTGCTATCAATGCGTAGTTTCTAGACCGCCAAGCGGTAGGACTCGCACAACACCAGCACGGACCGGTACTCAATCCGGCCCGTGCTTCGTGTATTGTTGAGGGAAGCAATCGTGCCCGCCGTCATACGGCGCGTGGCGCGGAAGAGACTTATACACCCAAACAAGGAACGTTTACATGGTTCTGACCCTCCAGATCATTCTGGTTATCGCAGCTATCCTGATGTCCGTCTTCGTGCTTCTGCACAAGGGCAAGGGCGGCGGCCTGTCCAGCCTCTTCGGCGGCGGCGTCCAGTCCAACCTGTCGGGTTCCACGGTCGTCGAGAAGAACCTCGACCGCTACACCATCGTGATGGTTATCGTGTGGCTCGGGTGCATCGTTGGTCTTAACCTCATCCAGGCTTTCGCCGGATAGGCTCGTAGCTCGCGCTACCGTGCGGTGGCCAGCTCCACTTGGGAGCTGACCACCGCATTATTTATGCCAGGGTGACGCCGTGCCCGGCTGCAATGCCATTGAGAATGAAAGCAATTTTCCGGTCAAGGTTGCCGTGTTCGAGCCACTCCGGAGTCGGCCGTGGCGTCCTCGGGGGCAGTGCCTGCGTAGTAGTCACGTCCTTGAAATTCGTGGGTCCCCGGTGGCGGGGGCGGGGGTCGATGGCGATGACGGTTCAGCTGGTGCCGTGGTCACGAAAGCTTCTGTGCAGGACGGGGCCGCGCGCCGACGCGGCTGGGCCGGCGGGCAACTAGGGTAAGGCCTTCTCAACTCTGAACGTAATTCGACGATTATGTTCAAAAAAATACCCGCCCACCACGATTGAGGGCGAGCGGGAAAGCTGTGCGAGGGCTTTAGATATCGCCGGCGGCGTCTTCAGCGACGTAAAGGATGGTCTCGACGCGGCCTTGTGCGCCGCAGGCCGGCCAGTAATCGGGGTCATCGCCGTGGGCGACACGCGCGGCCGCCTCGGCCTTGGCCTCGCCGGCGACGAGCAGCCAGACGCGATCTGCCGACTGCACGGCCGGGAGCGTGAGCGTGAGGCGCTCGGCCGGGGGCTTGGGTGAGTCGGAGACGGCGACGACGCGGCGCTCGGTCTCACGGACGGCATCGGAATGTGGGAAGAGAGAGTTGATGTGGCCCTCGCCGCCCATGCCGAGCAGATGGAGGTCGAAGCCCTGAGGCGCGTATTCCTCCAGCTCGGCCTCATAGGCCTGGGCGGCGGCTTCCATGGCGATGGCGCCGAGGTCATAGCCGTGGATGTGGGGCTCGGGGATGTCGACGTGCTGGAGCAGCGCGCCGCGGGCCTGGCCCTCGTTTGAGTCCGGGTCAGAGGTAGGCACATTGCGCTCGTCGCCGAAGAAAATGTGCACGCGGGACCAATCAACGCGCAGGGCCGGGAAGTCCTCGCCCTGGGAATCCGCCGCCGCGTCGAGACGGGCGAGCTCACGGAGCATTCCGATGCCCGCGCCACCACCAGTGAGCACGACGCGTGCGACGCCATCCCCATGGACTCCGCCGCCAGGCGCCTGTGCGGCGGCCACAGTCTCGATGAAAGCGAGGGCGGTCTGTCGTATGAGATCCTGAAGGTCGTCGACGCGGTGAACGGTAACCATGGTTATCTATTGTGCCTTAAAAATGTGGGTTATGAGTATGAAACGCGGTTGAGTGCGCGCAATGCGTGGGCATAGGTTTTATCTGCATGGAGGTAGCGCAGCTCCTCTGAAAGGACCTCGGCTTGGGTGCGCACGCCCAGAGCCACGAGGGATTCGGGAGCGCCCGGGACGGAGACGCGCACCGTGGATTCGTCGATAACCTCGACGGTGATATCGGTGTTCGCGCGGTAGAAGACGAGCTTCCGGATGGGGAAGTATGCGTCGCCCTTGGTAGGGTCGGCGACGGAGTTGAGGTCCGTGTCACCGAGCGTGATATCGCAGTCGGTGCGGCGTACGGCGACGGCGAGGCGATCGGCGAGCCACGCGGCGGCGAGGTCCACGGCGGGATCGCCAGCCGGGCCGGAGATTTCCACGGCTTCGACGGGCTCGTGCGGGTGGCGGTCGAGCGCGGAAGCGACGATGCCGCGCCAGAGGGTGAGCGAGGCCCACGTCATGTCCGAATCGCCGGGGGCGTAGCCGCGTGAGAGTTGCTGCAGGCGCAGGTAGACGGTCTCCACGTTGTACTCGGCGGCGCCAACGTTGGTGATGCGGCGCTGGGCGAGCGCGCCCACGGGATGGTGGGACGGGGCCTCGGGGAACTGGCTGGGCCACCAGGCGACGATTGGGGTATCGGGAAGCAGCAGCGGCGTGATGACGGCCTCGGCCTGGTCTGCCAGCGAGCCGTGGAGGCGCATGACGACCATCTCGGAGGCGCCGGCCTCGCCGCCCACGCGCAGCTGCGCGTCGAGCGCGGTGGGGGCGCTGCGGTCGCCGGTGACGACAACGAGCACGCGCGAGGGGTGCTCGTGCGAGGCGTCGCGCACCGAGGCAAGAATCGCTTCGATATCGTCCGCGACATCAGCCACGACGATGAGCGTGAGCACGCGGCCCGTGGTGAGCGTGTAGTGCTCCTGGGCCTCGACGAGCTTCGAGGCAATTTCGCGGGTGCTCGTGTGCGGCAGCGGGATAATCATGCTGGAAGTAAACCCTTCTGGTCTGTGGAGAACGACTCGAGCTGGTGGTTAGGGGCGGCGCCAGGCGTGGCCACGGCGCGCGAGCATGCGGTCGGCCGAGCGCGGGCCCCACGTGCCTGCGGGGTATTCCTCCGGCTGTCCGGCCTCGGCCCAGTAGTTGAGGATGGGGTCGAGGATGGACCAGGACAGCTCGACCTCGGCGTTCGTGGGGAACAGCGAGGACTCATCGAGCAGGGCGTCGAGGATGAGGCGCTCATAGGCTTCGGGGGATTCCTCCGTGAAGGCCTCGGCGTAGGCGAAGTCCATGTTGACGTCACGGACCTCCATCGTGGAGCCGGGGACCTTGGAACCGAAACGCATGGTCACGCCCTCGTCCGGCTGGACACGGATGACGACGGCGTTTTGGCCGAGGGCCTCGGTTTGGCCTTCGCCGAAGGGCTGGTAGGGCGCGTGCTTGAACACGAGGGCGATCTCGGTGACGCGGCGGCCCAGGCGCTTGCCCGTGCGCAGGTAGAACGGCACGCCGGCCCAGCGGCGGGAGTTCACCGAGAGCGTGCACGCGGCATAGGTCTCCGTGGAGGAGTGTGGGTCGAAGCCCTCTTCCTCGCGCAGGCCTTGGACATACTCGGAGCCTTGCCAACCGGCGGCGTATTGGCCGCGGGCGGTCGTCTTATTGAGCGGGTACTCGGGCTTCGTGGCGCGCAGAACCTTGATCTTCTCGGCCTGAAGCGCGGCGGGCTCGAAGGAAGAGGGCTCTTCCATGGCGACGAGCGCGAGCAATTGGAGGAGATGGTTCTGGATGACGTCGCGGGCGGCGCCGATGCCGTCGTAGTAGCCTGCACGGCCGCCCAAGCCGATGTCCTCGGCCATGGTGATCTGGACGTGGTCGATGTAGTGGGCGTTCCACATCGGCTCGAAGATCTGGTTGGCGAAACGCAGGGCCAGGATGTTTTGCACCGTTTCCTTGCCGAGATAGTGGTCGATACGGAAGACCGAGGACTCGGGGAAGACGGCGTTGACGATGGCGTTGAGTTTGCGTGCCGACTCTTGATCGTGGCCGAAGGGCTTTTCGATGATGACGCGGCGCCAGGCGTCCGTGCCCTCGGCGGGCGTGGCCATGCCGACGCGCTGCATCTGGTGGCAGATCGTGGAGAAGAAGTCCGGCGGGACCGACAGGTAATAGGCCCAGTTGCTGCCGGTACCGCGGGCGACGTCGAGCTCGGCAAGGCGGTCGCGGAGGAGATCGAAGCCGGCGTCGTCGAAGCTACCAGTGACGAATTCGATACCTTCGGCCAAGTGCGTCCACACGTTTTCGCTGAAGGTGGTGCGTGCGCCCTTTTCTACGGCGCCGCGCACGTAGTCGCAGAAATCCTGCTTCGACCAATGGCGGCGGCCGAAGCCCACGAGCGTGAAACCAGCAGGAAGCAGGCCGCGGTTCGCCAGGTCATAGATAGCGGGAAGGAGTTTCTTGTAGGCGAGGTCTCCGGTTACGCCGAAGATGACCATGCCGGAGGGGCCCGCAATGCGCGGTAGGCGCTTGTCGTTGGCGTCGCGCAGGGGATTGACCCAGGGTCGTGGGGCAGTCACGGGGCAGATGCTTCCTTTCACCACAGTGAGGGTGCCGCGAGGATCGCGGCAGCCACTAAGAACGACAGTTAGTCTAACCCCTCACGGCGCTCAAGAGGAACAGCGTGGGGCGCGCGGCGGCTCCACGGTGCCCACAACGTGAAAAGGCCGGCACCGCGGTGAGGCGGTGTCGGCCGTAAATAGCGCGCGTGGCGGCGACTAGAGGCGGGCGCTCATGGACTCGAGCAGCTCGTTCCAGGCGGCGACGAACTTCTCTACACCCTCACGTTCGAGGACGGCGAAAACATCGTCGAAATCGATGCCGACGGCAGCGAGCTTGTCGAAGGTCTCCTGGGCCGCGGCAGCGGTGCCGGTGAGTGTGTCACCGTGCAGGTTGCCCAAATCGAGAACGGCGTCGATGGTCTTTTCCGGCATAGTGTTGACCGTGTTGGGACCAGCGAGCTCGGAGACGTAAAGCGTGGCGGGGTACTCCGGGTTCTTCACACCGGTCGACGCCCACAGCGGACGCTGGACGTTGGTGCCCTCCGGCAGATCCGTGGCGTTCGCAAACTCGTCGACGAAGAGGCCGTAAGCGAGGTGTGCGTTCGCCACGCCGGCGAGGCCGCGCAGTGCGAGTGCTTCTTCAGAGCCGATCGCCTCGAGGCGCTTGTCGACCTCGGTGTCGACGCGGGAGACGAAGAAGGAGGCCACGGAGTGGATGGTGCGCACGTCAACGCCAGCCTCGGCGGCGCGGCGGATGCCCTCCTTGAACGCGGCGATGACCTGGCGGTAGCGCGCCACGGAGAAGATCAGCGTGACGTTGACCGACATGCCCTCGGCCAGCGCGTCCGAGATGGCCGGCAAGGAGCCGTCCGTCGCCGGGATCTTGATCATGAGGTTGGGGCGGTCGACCTTGGCCCACAGCTCGCGGGCCTGGGCGATGGTCGCGGCGGCATCGTCAGAAATGCGCGGGTCGACCTCGATGGACACGCGGCCGTCCTTGTGACCAGAGGCCTCGTAAATGGGCGCGAAGACGTCGCACGCAGCGCGGACGTCGTCGATGGCGAGCGAGTAGACGGCCTCGTCCACGGACGCGCCTTCCGCCTTGAGCTTGGCGATGTCCTCGTCATAGGCCGTGCCCTGGCCCATCGCCGCAGCGAAGATGGCCGGGTTGGTAGTCACGCCGACGATGGACTTCGTGTCGATGATCTCCTGCAGGTTGCCTGACTGGAGGCGATCTCGGGAGAGGTCATCGAGCCACGTGGAGGTGCCCAGGGTGTGCAGCGTGTCAATGTAGTTGCTCATACTCAACAAAACTCCTTTGCGCGTAGGTGCAAAATTTAGGCCTTGGCTGCGGCGGCCAGGGACTCCTGGGCGGCCGTAACGACGGCATCGGCAGTAAAGCCGAACTTCTCGAATAGTTCCTCGGCCGGGGCGGAAGCGCCGAAGTGCTCGAGGGAGACGTTGCGGCCGAAGGTGCCGGTGTACTTGAACCACGGCATGGCGACGGCGGCCTCGATGGAGACGCGGGCGCGAACGGCGGACGGGAGGACGGACTCGCGGTAGGCCTCGTCTTGCTCGTCGAACCACTCGAGGCACGGCGCGGAGACGACGCGGGTGGCGGTGCCGGCCTCCTCGAGGGTCTGTGCGGCCTCGACGGCGAGCTGAACCTCGGAGCCGGTGGCGATGAGGATAACGTCCGGGGTCTCCTTGGAGCCCTCCACCAAGACATAGGCGCCGCGGCGCACGCCGTCGTGAGCCTTCTCTGCGGTGCCCTCAAGCACTGGCAGGCCCTGGCGAGAGAGCGCGAGGCCCTTCGGAGCGGCCTTGTACTCGAACGCGGCGGCCCAGGCCTGGGCGGTCTCGTTCGCGTCGGCCGGGCGGATGACGGAGAGGTTCGGGATGGCGCGCAGGGCAGCGAGGGTCTCGACCGGCTGGTGGGTCGGGCCGTCCTCGCCGAGGCCGATGGAGTCGTGCGTCCACACGTAGTAGGTATCCGTGGACATGAGCGCGCCCAGGCGGACGGCGGGGTACATGTACTCGGAGAAGATGAGGAACGTGCCGCCGTAGACGCGAGTATTGCCGTGCAGGGCGATGCCATTCATGATGGCGGACATGCCGTGCTCACGAATGCCGAAGTGGAGGTTGCGGCCGGTAGGCGACGCGGTCCATGTAGTGGTCGTGATGGAGTCCGGACCGAAGGAATCCGCGCCCTTGATGACCGTGTTGTTAGAGCCAGCGAGGTCGGCGGAGCCGCCCCACATCTCCGGAACCTTGGCAGCGAGCGCCTGGATGGCGGCCTCGGAGGCCTTGCGGGTGGCGAGCTTTTCACCGGCCTGCCACACGGGCAGCTCCGCGTCGAAGTCGGCCGGCAGCTCACGGGCGGTCATGCGGTCGAAGAGCGCCTTGTTGTCTGGGTTGGCCGTAGCCCACGCGTCGAACTTCTTCTGCCACTCGGCGTGGGTGGCGGCGCCGCGCTCGGTGAGCTTACGCGTGTGCGCGAGGACCTCGTCCTCGATGAAGAAGGACTGCTCGGGATCGAAGCCGAGGACATCCTTGACAGCGGCGACCTCGTCGTCACCCAGGGCAGCGCCGTGGACGCCACCGGTGTTCATCTTGTTCGGGGCCGGGTAGCCGATGACGGTCTTTACGCGAATGAAAGACGGACGTTCGGACTCCGCCTGGGCTTTCTTCACGGCCTCGAGGATGGCCACGACGTCCTCACCGGACTCGACGGTCTGGACGTGCCAACCGTAGGCCTCGTAGCGGGCCGCGGTGTCTTCCTGGAAGGCGACGTTGGTGTCGTCCTCGATAGAGATGTTGTTGTCGTCCCAGAAGACGATGAGGTTGCCCAGCTTCTGCGTGCCAGCCAGCGAGGAGGCCTCAGAGGTTACGCCCTCCTGGACATCGCCGTCGGAGCAGATAGTGTAGATGAAGTGGTCGAACGGGGACTCGCCGGCGGGAGCCTCCGGGTCGAATAGACCGCGCTCCTTGCGGGCGGCCATCGCCATACCCACAGACGACGCGAGGCCCTGGCCCAGCGGGCCCGTGGTGATTTCGACGCCCTTGGTGTGGTGGACCTCCGGGTGGCCCGGCGTGAGCGAGCCCCATGTGCGCAGTGCCTTAAGGTCGTCCATTTCGAGACCGAAGCCGCCGAGGAAGAGCTGAATGTACTGGGTGAGCGAGGAGTGCCCGACCGACAGCACGAAGCGGTCACGGCCAGCCCACTCGGGGTCCTTCGGATCGTGGTTAAGGACACGCTGGTAGAGCGTGTACGCCAGGGGAGCCAGGGACATGGCGGTGCCGGGGTGGCCGGAGCCGCAGTTCTGGACGGCATCGGCAGCGAGCACGCGCACGGTGTCGATCGCCTTGGTGTCCAGATCGCTCCAGTCGGCGGGATAGTTGCGGACCGTCTTGGCTTCCAGCTCTGGGGTCAGCGCTGGGGCGGTGGAATTCGAGGGGGACGTCGACATAAGAGTCTTTAAACCTCACTCACTCTTCTCGTATACATATCTATTAACTGACCCCTTTTAGTGTAGACGGCCACGCCGCTTACCCCCACCAATAATTCCTCCGCGCGCCAGATTCGGGATCTCTGCCCACTTACCGGTAGTCTGTGGGGTGCTGTTGGCGCACCTTTCGCGCTGCGCGCTGGCCGACCTGCGGAGGCAACCTGTAGAAAATCAGCGCGCGGACCACGGGAACTTTTGAATAAGCACATGCGACTACTTAGAATGCGCGCCTTGTGGGGCTGCGCACCTTCCCGCCGGGGTACAGGCCGCGGCGCTGGATACACATGCGAATTGGAAAGCTGGAGGGCTATCCCTTGGAGACAATCAAGGCCTATATTGCGCTGACGAAGCCGAGGATCATCGAGCTCCTTCTCGTCGCCGCCATCCCGGCCATGCTCCAGGCGCAGCGCGGCGTCGACGCCGTAGCCGACAACCTGTGGCTCATCGTGTCCACCATCTTCGGCGGCTGGATGGGCGCGGCCGCCGCGCACACCTTTAACAACGTGCTTGAGTTCGAGCTCGACCAGAAGATGCAGCGCACCCGCGCACGTCCCCTAGTCCGCCACACCGTGACGCGCCGCAACGCCGCCATCTTCGCGTGGATCATGCTGGCGCTGTCCGTGCTGTGGCTGGGCGTGCTCGCTCACTCGTGGCTCGCGGCCTTCTTCGTCATCCTCACGAACTTTTTCTATGCCATCGTGTACACGAAGTTTTTGAAGATGCGCAACAGCCAGAACATCGTGTGGGGCGGCCTCGCCGGCTGCATGCCCGCCATGGTCGGTTGGGCCGTCATCCGCGATAACGCGCCCGACGCCGAGCCCGACCGCTGGTGGCAGGCCATCGTGCTCTTCCTCATCATCTTTTTCTGGACCCCGCCGCACACGTGGGCCTTGGCCATGAAGTACCGCGAGGACTACAAGGCGGCGGGCGTGCCGATGCTCCCCGTGGTCGCCCCCGAGGTCGTCGTCACCCGCCAAATCATCTGGTATACGATTGGCACGCTCATCGTGTCCTTCCTCATCATTCCGGCGGCAAGCTGGATTTACCTGGTCGCTTCGATTCTCTCGGGCGCGGTCTTCCTGTGGATGGCCGTGCGCCTGCACCAAGGCGTGAAGAAGGGCGAGAAGGTCAAGCCCATGCGCTTGTTCATCTACTCGAACAATTACCTGTCCGTGCTCTTCATTGGCTTGTCCATCGACGCCGTGGTGGGCTGGGAGCCCATCGGCCGCATGCTCGGCTGGTCGGCGGTGCTCTTCTAGGGGCTTCCGCACAAAAAAGGGATCCGCAGAGGGTATCGAGCGAGTATTGGAACTGGCTAGAACCCGTCTGGCGGATCCCTTCTGGGTTGTCGATGCTTAGTCGTGGACGCGCAGGACGATGGAGCCGGTGGTCTTGCGGTCCTGGAGGTCGCGGTGCGCCTGGGCTGCGTCCTTGAGTGGGTAGCTCGCTGCGACTCGGAACGAGAGGTGACCGTCGGCGACCGCTTGGACGACGGCCTGGGCGCGCATCTGGAACTCACCTTCCTGGGACGTCCACGCGCCGATGGACGGGCGGGTGAGGAAGACAGAGCCGTGCGTGTTGAGCACCTGCGGGTCGACCGGCGGGACGGGGCCAGATGCAGCGCCGAAGAGACAGACCGTGCCGCGAGGGCGAACGACCTCGAGGGATTCCTGGAAGGTGTCCTTACCCACGCCGTCGTAGACAACGTCGACGCCGCGGCCGCCGTTGAAGCGGCGGACTTCCTCGGCCAGGCCCTCGGAGTAGCGGAAGACATGGTCGGCGCCAGCGTCGTAGGACAGCTGCTCCTTCTCGTCGGAGGAGACGACCGTGTAGACGGTCGCGCCGAGCGTCTTGGCCATCTGGGTGGCGATGAGGCCTACGCCGCCGGCGCCGGCGGTGATGAGGCAGGACGCGCCCTCACCGAGCTGGTAGACGCCGTGCGTGAGGTAGTGCGCCGTGATGCCCTGGAGGAGCATGGAGGCTGCAACCTCGTCGGAGAAATCATCGGGCACGGCGACGAGGCGGTTGCGGTCGACGCAGACCTGCTCCGCGTAGGAGCCGAAGGACTGGTCCCAGGCCACCTTGGTGCCCTCGGCAATCTCGCCGCGCGGGTCTTTGAGCACACGGCCGGTGCCCTCAAACCCGGGGACGAAGGGGGTCTTCGCGTGATAAATGCCCTCGCGATAGTAGGTGTCGATATAGTTAACGCCCGCCACGTCCACGGCGACCAAGACCTGATCGTCGGTGGGAGTGGGGGCGTTGACCTCGACGTACTCGAGGACTTCTGGGCCGCCGGGGCGGGAAACCTGAATAGCAAACATGCTACTTAGGCTACCGAACCCTAGACACGTGCCGCTAGAGATTCGCGGCGCAGGGCATACTTTTCGTCACCGCGCGGTGAGCCGGTGATGAGATCCAGCGTGCCGTAGGAGCGGATCATGCCGTTCGACCACAGCAGTGCGGTAAAGGCAGTGACCACAGACGACATGGCGATGTGGACGGGGACGGTCCACCGCGGAATGCCGAGGCGGAACTGAATGACGCCGATGGCCCACTGAATCACAATCGCCAGGATGAGCACCAGGCCCGCCTTCTTCGCCACCTGCGGTGCGCGGTGGCGGTAGAGCATGATGACGGTGACCACGGTGAGAATGAGGTAGATGTACATGCAGAACGCGTGCGTGAGTGCCATCCACTCGGTGTCGACCTCGAGGCGGCCTTCCATGCCCACGCCGTCGTCGCCGGAGTGGACGCCCGAGCCGGTGACCATCGTGCCCGTGATGAGGACGACGGACAGTGCAACGGTGGCCACGACGGCCAGCGAGCGGATGAACTGCGGGAAGGTGTGCTCCGGGGTGCCGTCATCCGGCTGGAGGATACGGTTGTAGAGCATCGCGGCGAGCCAGACGAGGACCATGGACGGCAGGAAGTGGAGCGCCACGGCCCACCAACGCAGGTCAAGGTGGACGGAGATGCCACCGATGACCGCTTGCAGCACGATACCGGCTACGTTGAGCCAGGCGTAGACCTTGAGTTCGGTGCGGCGGCAGGCCATGTACATGGCGATGACAGCGGCGGCAGCGGCCGCGGCGTCGACGAAGGTGAGGAGGCGGTTGCCGAACTCGATGGCCTGGTGAATGGCAGGCGCCGCGCCCTGCACGGGCACGAGAGAGCCTTGTTGGCAATTGGGCCACGTATCGCAGCCCAGGCCGGATCCGGTGACGCGGACGATGGAACCGCTCACTGTGATCCCGCCCTGGCACAGCAGCAGGATCATCGCGATAACGCGCTGCTGGTGCAAGGTGGGCACGGCCTCGCGGAAGAAGAGACGAATACGTTCAGAGATGTTCACGATTCTTGAGGTTACCTTTCTTCACGGAACTTCCCGTAACAATTAGGGCCGTACCGGACCTATTCAAGATAAAAGTCACATTCAGCAGGTTTTAGCCGTCGAACCGGAACCATTTCACCGCGATAGCCGACGCGGCGACCGCCCAACCCACGAGGACGAGGATCTGGAAGAGTGGAATCTCGCCGCGGAAGGCGTCAGTGAGCCCGCCGGCGAGTGCCACCGTGGGCACGAGCGTGAATACGCCGTTGTGGCCCAGGCCCGTAGAGTACATGGCCCAGCCCACGACGCCGAGCAGCAGGAACCAGACGAGGTTGGCGAGAGCGAGGACGAGCTCGCTCGACATCGTGCCGCCTAGGATGAGGCCGAGCGCGGTAAACGCCGCGACGCCGAAGACGAGTGTGACGGCCGCGAGCAGCACGCCGCCCGGTGAGGTGCGAAAGCCCACGAGATAAGCCGTCAGGCCCAGCACGACCACTTGGACAAGGACCATCGAGGCCACGCCGATGATCTTGCCGCCGATGATGGCCCACGCGGGCACGCCCGAGGCGCCGGTGCGCTTGAGCGCGCCGTAGCGGCGGTCGAAGGCGAGCGAGATGGCCTGGCCCGTAAAGCCCGCCGAGGTCGCCGCGACGGCGAGGACCATGGGGAAGAGCTCGTCGAGTCCGTTGGCCTGGGCGCTGCCGGGCAGCGAGACAGCGTCGCCGAGACGCGCGCCGCCGATGAGCAGCATGATGGGGATGACGATGCTGAGCAGCTGTTGCTCACCGTGGCGCAGCAAGAGTTTCGACTCGATGGCGCCCTGCGCCTTGAGGATGGCGCCCACGCCGGCGCGCTGGGGCGCTGGCGTGAAGGTGCCGGGTTGATATGTCGTCATGGTGTCTCCAAAACTTGAACGTGAGTTAGCTGCGCAGTTCGCGGCCGGTGAGTTCGAGGAAGACGTCCTCGAGCGTTGCGTGTGCCGCGTCGAGGCGGCGCAGGAGCACGCCCTGGTCGGCGAGTGCGGCGGTGAGGGCGGCGATGGTGGCAGGAGTGGGGGCATCGGCAAGCGCGTAGTGCAAGGGGCGCTGCGCGACGGCCTTGACTGGAAGTGCGGCGAGGTCAACCTCGCAATCGGTCTCAAAGGTGAGCTGCGCGCCGCGGTTGTCGTCCATGAGCTCCGCGGGGGTACCCTCAGCGACCTTGCGGCCATGGTCGATGATGATGACGCGGTCCGCGAGGGCCTCGGCCTCGTCCATGAGGTGGGTGGTGAGTACGACGGTCACGCCGTCGCGCTTGAGAGCGCGAATGAGTTCCCACACCGCGAGGCGCGACTGCGCGTCCATGCCGGCGGTGGGCTCGTCGAGAAAGACGAGCTCGGGGCGGCCGATGAGCGCGAGCGCGAGTGAGAGGCGCTGCTGCTGGCCGCCGGAGAGGCGCCGGTAGGTATTCTTCGCCACGCCTTCGAGCCCGAGAACCTCGATGAGCCAGTCCGGGTCAAGCGGGTTGCGGGAGTAGCGCGCGGTTAGTTCAAGCATCTCGCGGACGCGAATGCCGGAGTAGGAGCCGCCGCCTTGGAGCATGATGCCGATGCGCTCGCGGACGCCGTCCGGATTCGTCGCTGGGTCAAGGCCCAGCACGCGGATGGAGCCCGAGGTGGGGGCGGCAAAGCCCTCGCACATTTCGATGGTCGTCGTCTTGCCGGCGCCATTGGGACCGAGGAAGCACAGCAGCTCGCCGCGGCTCACGTGGAAGCTCAGGCCGTCGACGGCGCGGGTGGCGCCGAAAGCCTTGACCACAGAGTCGACGATGAGCGCTGCCTCGTGTCCGTCAAAAGTTGTATTCACGGACACTCAGTCTAAGTCATGAAGCCCCGCGCGACGCAAAAGAAGCGCCCATGTCCCAGCAACAACCGCGAAGGCGCCCAGCGCTGCAAGGTAGATGACGAGCACCGTGCCCGGCGGCAGGCCCAAGCCGCGGGGCAGCACGAAGAAGCTCATGGGCACCGAATACGCCACGACGATGGTGCGAAAGAAATGGCGGTTTGCCCACGCTGCCAGGGGAAAGACAGCCCACAGGATGTACCAGGGGTGCACGACGGGAAAGAGCGCGACGAGGACGGCGGTGGCCACGCCAAGGCCGCCCACGGGATGGATGGCGCCGCGGTACGTGGCCCAGAGCATGCGGAGCATAAACGCGCCAGCGAGCAACACGCCGGCCGCGCGCGTGACAGACAGGATGGCGTCCGTGTGGTCGCCCAGGCCCAGGAGCATGCCCAGGAAGCCGGTGATGACGCCGATGTCCGTGGAGATGGAAATCCAGGAACGAATGGTCGCAGCGCCACCTTGACCGGTGACCCAGCCGAGGCCGATCCCCGTGATGGCCGAGACCGCGAGAATGGATGCAGCCAGGGTCACGACTTGGACCGCGACCGCGGTCGCGAGTGCCCGGGCCGTCGAGTAGCCGCGGCGCAGGGCGAGGCAGCGCGCAAGCGCCATGCCCGTAAAACCGAGCCCAATAAAGCCGGTGACCTTGACCATGCCCGCGCAGCTTATGAGCACGCCCGAGGCGATAAGCCAGCCCAGCCAGCGCCAGTCACCCAGGCGGCCCAGCTTATCGATGCCCCGTAACGCCAGCTCGACGCCCACGAGGACGAGGCCCAAGAGGATGGACTCGTTGTGGATGCCGCCCACGAGATGGAGGATGGCGAGCGGATTGAGGACGCCGAGCCAGAGGGCGGCGGCGGGGGAGACGCGGCAGCGGCGGGCGAGGCGTCCCGTGGCCCAGCCCGCGGCGACGATGCCTGCAAGCGAGAGGAGGCGGTGCGCGATGACCCCGGCCATAATCGAGTCGTGGGTGAGTACGCTGATGGCAGCCGCGAGCCCGAGCGAGACCGGCCCATAGGGCGAGGGAGAGTTGGCCCAGATGAAGGGCACAGAGCGCGCGAGCCGGTTATCCGCGCCCAGGATCTCCACCGGACCGCCTGCGTATGGGTCGAGCCCCTGGTGAACGATGGACCCGTTGGCGAGGTACGAGTAAATGTCCTGTGTAAACAACGGTGCAGTGAAAATGAGCGGGACGACCCAGCCGGCCCACGTGCGCCACATCTGACCTTCGGTGACGAGCCGTTGTACACGGCGCGGCGTGGCGGGACGCACGAGGTACCAACCCCGCGGGTCCTTCTCGCTCGCGCGCCAGCGGTAGCGCGGCAGATGGATCCGGTGGCCTACAAACGGCGCCATGCCTACCCATGCCACGACGAGCAGGCCGATCCCGACGAAGACGAGCGCCGAGGAACTCTGCAACAGCCGCGACATGAGCGCGCCCGAGGGCACGTTATCGTACGGATTGCCCACCACGGGCAAAGCGCCGGCACCCAGGCCGCCGAATGCAATGAGCAGGGAGCCTGCCGTACCCATCCAGCGCAGCGCAAAGAAGCGGCGCAGCTGATTGATGGTGGAGCGCTCCGTCACGGGGGCATCGACAGGCAGGAGGTCGAAGCGCGCGTCAGACTCGGTTCCGGTGGCGCCGTCTGCATGGAGCAGCGCCGAACGCGAGCCCGGGGCGCCGAGGCGCGGAAGAGCGTCGCGCAGGGCCGACGTATCCGTCGTGCTCGCGTGGTCCGCGTTGTTCTCCTTCACCCGCCCTACTTTAGCGGGCAGGCCGACTTGGGCCCGAATACCGGTCGACACGGGGAATGGGGGCACCAACGACACGCCGTCGAGCAGCCCTGGTGGCATTTGGGAATGAATTAGGGAACACTAGTGTTGTCTAAAGGCGTAAAGCCCCTTTGGACTTCTCAGAATGAGGATTCTCTATTCATGTCGGCGCCGCGCTACACGGCGCCACAACCAGCAGGAGGTGGACGAGGAGATGACCCGCTCCGTTTCGGCGAGCAGCAACGCCTCGAAGACAACTGCTACGCGCGGCACGCGCTCCACGCGCACCGCACGCGCAGAAAAGAAACACGCGCAGCCGTCCCGCGAGGCAGACGTGCAGAAAGAAACCCGGTCGACGGAGGGGGACACCCGCCGCCAGATTATGCTTCTCATGCTCAAAGACGGTCCTGTGACGGCATCCCACCTGGGAAAGAAGCTTGGGCTTTCCGCCGCCGGCGTGCGCCGGCATCTAGACATTCTGGTGGAAGACGGCCTTACCGAAATCGTCCATCGCCCCGGCAAGCTCGGGTCCGGTGGGCGTGGACGTCCGGCCAAACACTTCCGCCTCACGGATCAGGGCCGTGCCCATTTCGGCCACGCCTACGATGAGCTGGCTTCCGATGCCCTCGACGCGCTGCGCGCCGTGGGCGGACCCGAGGCCGTCAAGCTCTTCGCCAAGGCGCGCTTCCAGCGTCTTCTCGACGACGTCGCTCCGTTGACGGACGCCGGCGAGGACGTGGAAGACACCGCCCGCAAGCTGGCCGAGGCGCTCGATGCCCACGGTTATGCCGCGACGGTGACGAACGCGGGTCACGGCATCCAGATCTGCCAGCACCATTGCCCGGTCGTGCACGTCGCGGCGGAGCACCCGGAGCTGTGCGAGGCGGAGCAGGAAGTCTTTTCCGCCCTATTAGGCACACACGTGCAGCCCTTGGCCTCTATTGCGGACGGTCACGGCATCTGCACCACGAATATCCCCGTAAATATCCCCCTGACAGTAATCGATAAAAAGTAAGTGAAAGGAGCGGGCTGTGACTCAAACACAACCGGCACCGGGGCTTGAAACCAAGATGAGTGATGACGAGATCATCTCCTCCATCGGTGGTTACGACTACGGCTGGCATGACTCGGACGAGGCTGGCCAGGCTGCACACCGCGGCCTGAGCGAAGACGTCGTCCGTGACATCTCGGCGAAGAAGAACGAGCCGGAATGGATGCTGGAGTCCCGTCTCAAGGCGCTGCGCATCTTTAACAAGAAGCCGGTCCCGACCTGGGGCCCCGATCTTTCGGACATCGACTTCGACAACATTAAGTACTTCGTTCGCTCCACCGAGAAGCAGGCGCAGACCTGGGACGATCTCCCGTCTGACATTAAGGAAACCTACGACAAGCTGGGTATTCCGGACGCAGAAAAGAAGCGTCTCGTCTCCGGCGTCGCCGCACAGTACGAGTCCGAGGTTGTCTACCACAAGATCCGCGAGGATCTTGAGGCCCAGGGCGTTATCTTCGTCGATACCGATACCGCCGTGCGCGAGTACCCGGAAATCCTCCAAGAGTACTTCGGCACCGTTATCCCGGCCGGCGACAACAAGTTCTCCGCCCTGAACAACGCCTGCTGGTCCGGCGGCTCTTTCGTCTACGTCCCCAAGGGCGTGCACGTGGACATCCCGCTCCAGGCCTACTTCCGCATCAACACCGAAAACATGGGTCAGTTTGAGCGCACCCTCATCATCGTCGAAGAGGACGCGTACGTGCACTACATCGAGGGCTGCACCGCCCCGATTTATAACTCGGACTCCCTGCACACCGGTGTCATCGAGATCGTGGTGAAGAAGGGCGGACGCTGCCGCTACACCACCATTCAGAACTGGTCCACCAACGTCTACAACCTCGTGACCCAGCGCGCCAAGGTCGAAGAGGGCGGCACCATGGAATGGGTCGACGGCAACATCGGCTCCAAGGTCACCATGAAGTACCCGTCCGTGTGGATGACCGGCGAGCACGCCAAAGGCGAAGTCCTCTCCCTGGCGTTCGCAGGTGAAGGCCAGGTGCAAGACACCGGCTCCAAGATGGTTCACATGGCACCGCGCACGTCGTCCAACATCATTTCTAAGTCCGTGGCCCGCAACGGTGGCCGCGCCGCCTACCGCGGCCTGGTCCAGGTCAACACGAACGCGTACCACTCCACGGCCAACGTCGAGTGTGACGCCCTGCTCGTGGATAACACCTCGCGTTCGGACACGTACCCGTACAACGACATCCGCAACGAGTACGTCACGCTCGGCCACGAGGCAACGGTCTCCCAGGTCTCTGAGGAGCAGCTGTTCTACCTCATGTCCCGCGGCCTCGAGGAAGAGGAAGCCATGGCGATGATCGTCCGCGGCTTCGTCGAGCCGATTGCCAAGGAGCTCCCGATGGAATACGCCCTCGAGCTCAACCGCCTTATTGAACTGCAGATGGAAGGATCGGTGGGCTAGACAGTGGTCGCCTCCAACGAATTCAACCCGGCTGACGTCACGAAGGGCGATCAGTTTACTTCCTTCAACGTCGAGGACTTCCCGGTCCCGCACGGCCGCGACGAGGTCTGGCGCTTTATCGCGCTGCGCAAGCTCCGCGGCCTGCACAACGGCCAGTTCGCCCCGGTTGTCGCGCAGAAGATTCAGGTCACCACGCCGGCTGGCGTCTCCACGGAGAGGCTTGAGCCTTCCGATGCCCGCTTGGGCACTGCCGGTGCCCCCGCCGACCGTGTCGCGGCGCAGGCATGGACCTCCATGCCCGAGGCTCAGCTTGTGACCATCGACGCTGAGGCCACCCCGGCCGAGCCGGTGGAAATCACCATCACGGGTGCTGGCGAGGGAGTGACCTCCTTTGGCGCGACCTCCATCCAGGTCGGCCACCACGCGCAGGCCACCGTCGTGCTCAAGTACGTTGGCTCCGGCACGCACGCGGATAACGTCGAGTTCATCCTCGGTGATGGCGCAAACGTCACCGTCGTCGTCGACGCGGACTGGGAAGATGACGCGGTCCACCTCGGCCACCAGGTGGTCAAGCTCGGCCGCGACGCCGTCTTCCGCCACAACACTGCGGTCTTCGGCGGCGAGATCGTCCGTCTCGTCCCGCGCGTCGTCTTCGACGCCCCGGGTGCCGATGCCGAAATGCTCGGCGTCTACTTCGCGGACTCCGGCCAGTACTTCGAGAACCGCCTGCTCGTGGACCACGACGTGCCGAACTGCCGTTCCCGTGTGTTCTACAAGGGCGCGCTCCAGGGTGTCGCCGGCCAAGACGACGCGAACCCCGTCGCCGCGATGGGCGCCTCGAACCGCAACGAAGCTCGCACTTGCTGGGTGGGCGACGTGCTCATCCGTTCGTCTGCCACGAACACCGACACCTACGAGACCAATAACAACCTCATCCTCACCGAGGGCGCGCGTGCAGACGCCATCCCGAACTTGGAGATCCAGACCGGCGAGATCGTCGGTGCCGGCCACGCCGCCACCGTCGGCCGCTTCGACGACCTCGAGCTGTTCTACCTTATGTCTCGCGGTATTCCGGAGGCTGAGGCCCGCCGCCTCATCATCCACGGCTTCTTCTCCGAGGTCATCGGCCGCATTCCGGTCGAGTCCCTCCGCGAGGACCTCGAGGCTCGCGTCGTTGCTGAGCTTGCCAAGATCAACGCCTAAAACACCCCGCGTCACGCACCCACACGCCTTTTAGCGAAAGCAGGAAAACTTATATGTCTACCCTGGAAATCAAAGACCTCCACGCGCAGGTCGTTCCGTCCGATGAGAATGAGACTCCCAAGGAGATTCTCAAGGGCGTCAACCTCACCATTAACTCCGGCGAGACCCACGCCGTCATGGGCCCCAACGGCTCCGGCAAGTCCACGCTGTCCTACGTCATCGCTGGTCACCCCAAGTACGAGGTCACCTCCGGCGAGATCCTCCTCGACGGCGAGAACGTCCTCGAGATGTCCGTCGACGAGCGTGCTCGCGCCGGCCTCTTCCTCGCTATGCAGTACCCGACCGAGGTCCCCGGCGTGAAGATGGCACAGTTCATGCGCTCCGCCGTCTCCGCCGTCCGCGGCGAGGCCCCGAAGCTTCGTGAGTGGAACAAGGAGCTCACCTCCGCCCGCGAGAAGCTCGACATCGATAAGTCGTTTGCACACCGTTCCGTCAACGAGGGCTTCTCTGGCGGCGAGAAGAAGCGCCACGAGGTCATGCAGCTCGACCTGCTCAAGCCGAAGTTCGCCATCATGGACGAGACCGACTCCGGCCTTGACGTCGACGCCCTGCGCATCGTCTCCGAGGGCATTAACCGCTACCAGGAGGAGACCGGCGGCGGCATTCTCATGATTACGCACTACAAGCGCATCCTCAACTATGTGAAGCCGGACTTTGTCCACGTCTTCGCCAACGGCCACATCATCACGACGGGCGGTGCCGAACTGGCAGACCAGCTTGAAGCTGAGGGCTACGAGAAGTTCATCAAGTAGCACCCGCGCCCGGCCCGCCAGGACCATTCCCGGCGGGCCTTCGCGTCCCACCGCCGCATGGCGGCATAACCGAATATTTAGACACAAACTTAGACGTGATTTTCAACAAGGAGGTGTCATGTCTGACCTAGACGTGACCGCCATCCGGGAACAGTTCCCGATCCTCTCGCGCACCGTGCGCGAGGATAAGCCCTTGGTCTACCTCGACTCGGGTGCCACCTCGCAGCGCCCGCTGTCGGTGTGGAAGGCTGAGGAGAACTTTGTCCTCCATACCAACGCTCCCGTGCACCGCGGCTCGTACCAGCTCGCGGAGGAAGCCACGGATGCCTACGAGACCGCGCGCGAGAACATCGCGAAGTTCGTCGGCGCCGACGGCGACGAGATCGCCTTTACCAAGAACGCCACCGAGGCCCTCAACGAGGTCGCCTTCGTGCTTGGCGATAAGCGTGCGGGCGACCTCTACGTCGGCGAAGGCGACACCATCGTCATCACCGAGGTCGAGCACCACGCGAACCTAGTGCCCTGGCAGGAGCTCGCCGCCCGGACTGGCGCGACCCTTAAGTGGTACTCGGCGACCGCCGATGGCCGCATTGATCTCGACTCGCTCGAGCTCGACGACTCTGTCAAGGTTGTCGCGTTTACCCACCAGTCGAACGTTACCGGAGCCCAAGCTCCCGTCGAGGAGCTCGTTCGCCGCGCCCACGCCGTGGGTGCCATGGTGGTCCTCGACGCGTGCCAGTCCGTGCCGCACATGCCGGTCGACTTTCACGCGCTCGACGTCGACTTCGCTGCGTTCTCCGGCCACAAGATGTGCGGCCCGTCCGGCGTCGGCGTCCTGTACGGCAAGCGCGAACTGTTGGATCAGCTCCCGCCCTTCCTCACCGGTGGCTCCATGATTCAGATCGTGAAGATGGAAGGCACCACCTTCGCCGAGCCGCCGCAGCGCTTCGAGGCCGGCACCCAGATGACCTCGCAGGTCGTCGGCCTCGGCGCCGCCGTCGAGTTCCTCAGTGAGATCGGAATGGACAAGATCCATGCGCACGAGCAGGAACTCACCGCCTACGCGCTTGAGGAGCTGCAGAAGATTCCGGGCCTGCGCATCTACGGCCCGACCACCCCGGAAAACCGCGGTTCCGCCGTGTCCTTCAGCGTAGAGGGCATCCACCCGCACGACCTCGGCCAGGTCCTCGACGATCAGGGCGTGTGCGTGCGCACCGGCCACCACTGCGCGTGGCCTGTGCACCGCGCTCTCGACGCTCAGTCGACGACCCGCGCGAGCTTCTACCTGTACAACACCCGCGAGGAAGTGGACGCGCTCGTCGCGGCCATCCACTACGCACGTAAGTTCTTCCGCGTCGATGGCGTCGACGAAGACGACGCAAAGTAGGGAAGTGCACCATGAACCTTGATTCCATGTACCAGGACGTCATCCTGGATCATTACAAGCACCCGCATCATGCTGGCCTGCGCGACCCGTTCCAGGCCGAGGTGCACCACGTCAACCCGTCCTGTGGCGACGAGCTCACCCTCCGCGTGCAGCTCTCGGACGACGGCACGACCGTCGAGGACGTTTCGTACCACGGCGAAGGCTGCTCCATCTCGCAAGCCTCCACGTCCGTCATGGCAGAAGAAGTCGTCGGCCTGCCCGTTGAGGAAGCCATGAAGAAACTCGAGGACTTCGACCACATGGTCACCTCGCGTGGCGAGTACGAAGGCGACGAGGACCTCATCGGCGACGGCATTGCCTTTGCCGGCGTGGCGAAATATGCAGCCCGTGTGAAATGCGCACTCCTCGGCTGGAAGGCCTTCCAGGCCGCCACTGCGGACGCCCTCAACGAACTGGAGAATAAACAATGAGCGACGAACTCATCGATCCGTACCAGAACGAAAGCTCGAACTTTGACGGCGGCGGCCAGCGCCCGCCGCAGACCGAGGAACAGATTTCCAAGGCTTTTGACGTCACCGAATATATGCGTGACGTCATCGACCCCGAGCTCGGCATCAACGTGGTCGATCTCGGCCTCGTCTACGACCTCTGGTTCGAAGAGGTCGACGGCAAGGAGACTGTCATGATCAATATGACGCTCACGTCGCCAGCTTGCCCGCTCACGGACGTCATCGGCGAACAGGTCGAAGACGCCGTGGTCGGCAACAAGCTGGCCGAAGCCGTCCAGATTAACTGGGTCTGGATGCCGCCGTGGGGCCCGAACATGATCACCGAGGAGGGCCGCGAAATGCTCCAGGCCCTCGGCTTCGCGGTCTAAGCAGTCCGAACGCACCAACTCGCACTTGCGCACCTACGCGTGAGCGCGGGTTGTCGCGTATCGGGGGCCTCACCGCGCCGCTTTTCGAACCGGAAGAAGTAGTCATCGATGCTGTGGAGGAGGGGAGTTTCGCGCTTCTCGCAGTCCTCGCGATGACCGTCAGTCGGCGCGTGAGGTTCCGGATGGTGCGGGTTGTAGAACTCGACGATGTGAAACCCCAGGCGGTTGACGTAGAAGTGGACGTTCCGCTTATCCACATACGGCGACTTCCGGGAAGCGTTCCTCGATTCCCCGATTATGATGCGCGGCCGCGACGGCCAGGCTCGTCGATAGGGCCGACGGCATCTTCGAGTCCTCGTTGAAAGGCTTCGTGTCCCGCCGTCGTGAACACATCCTGTTCATCGGCAGCGATGGGACGCAGCGCACTAGGCAGATTGGGGGACGCGCATGTCCAAAGGGAAACGTCTGTGTCTACTCGGTGCCAGCCGGCGGTGGGCCGCCGTGCCGCTGTGCGCGATAGCCGCACAATATAGCTGTGCTAGCGAGTTGGTGGCGAGTTCCACCTAGAAATCCGGGTTGATAGACTGGCTCCTTGTGATTGTGACCAATGATTTCGAAGTGCGCGTCGGCGCCCGTACCCTGCTCGACGCCCCGGGCCAGCACCTACGCGTCCAGCCTGGGGATCGTATCGGCCTGGTCGGCCGCAACGGAGCGGGCAAGACGACGACCATGCGCATCCTGGCAGGGGAGACGGAGCCCTACGGCGGCTCCGTGACCCGCTCGGGCCCCATTGGTTACCTCCCGCAGGACTCCCGCGAGGGCAATATCGAGCAGACCGCGCGCGAGCGCGTGCTCTCCGCCCGCGGCCTCGACGACATCAAACGCCGCATGGCCAAGCAACAGGAGATCATGGAAACCGCCACGGACGATAAGCACCGTGACAAGGCCATCCGCAAGTTCTCCCGCCTCGAGGAGGAGTACCACGGCCTCGGCGGTTACGAAGCTGACGCGGAGTGCGCACAGATCTGCGACAATCTAGGCCTGCCGCAGCGCATCCTCGACCAGCAGTTAAAGATCCTGTCAGGCGGCCAACGCCGTCGCGTGGAGCTGGCGCAGATTTTGTTCGCGGCATCGTCAGGCGAAGGCAAGTCCCAGACCACCTTGCTCCTTGACGAGCCCACCAACCACCTGGACGCGGACTCGATCACGTGGCTGCGCGGCTTCCTCGCTAAGCACGAGGGCGGGCTCGTCATGATTTCCCACGATGTCGAGCTGCTCGAAGCCGTTGTGAACAAGGTGTGGTTCCTCGACGCCGTGCGCGGCGAGGCGGACGTCTACAACATGGGCTTTAAGAAGTACCTCGACGCCCGCGCCACGGACGAGGCCCGCCGTCGCCGCGAGCGCGCCAACGCGGAGAAGAAGGCCTCGGCCTTGAAAAAGCAGGCCGCCAAGCTGGGTGCCAAGGCCACGAAGGCCGCCGCCGCCAAGCAGATGCTCGCGCGCGCCGACCGCATGATGAACCAGCTTGACGACGTCCGCGTCGCCGACAAGGTCGCGCACATCGAATTCCCGGAGCCGGCGCCCTGCGGCAAAACCCCTATGAACGCGCACGGGCTTACCAAGATGTACGGCTCCCTCGAGGTGTTCGCGGGCGTCGATCTCGCTATCGACAAGGGCTCCCGCGTCGTCGTGCTCGGCTATAACGGTGCCGGAAAGACCACGCTGCTCAAACTCCTCGCGGGCGTCGAGCGCACGGACGGCGAGGGCGGCATTGTTACGGGCCACGGCCTGCGCATTGGCTACTTCGCGCAGGAACACGACACCATCGACCCGGACAAGACGGTGTGGGAAAACACCATCGAGGCCTGCCCCGACGCCGGCCAGCAGGACCTGCGCGGCTTGCTCGGCGCATTCATGTTCTCCGGCGACAAGCTGGAACAGCCCGCAGGCACGCTCTCCGGCGGTGAGAAAACGCGTCTGGCCCTGGCCACGCTCGTGTCGTCCCGTGCCAACGTGCTGCTCCTCGACGAGCCCACCAATAACCTCGACCCGCAATCGCGCGAACAGGTCCTCGAGGCGCTGGGCACCTACACCGGCGCCGTCGTCCTCGTCACCCACGACCCGGGCGCGGTCAAAGCCCTCAAGCCTGAGCGCGTCATCATCATGCCCGACGGCGACGAGGACCTGTGGAACGATGAGTACATGGAGATCGTGGAGCTCGCCTAATGCAGCGCGTTCTTCTCGACTGTGACCCGGGCATCGACGACACCCTCGCGTTGGCCTACCTCGCCGCGCTCCATCACGTCGGCGAGATTGAGCTCGTGGGCGTGACCACGTCTGCTGGCAATGTGAGCGTGGGGGAGACCGCGCGCAACGCCGCGTGGGCGTTGGAAACTCTCGGCCTCAGCCAAGTCCCCGTTGCTCCCGGCCAGCCCAGCCCCCTCGCCGTCCCGCTTGTCACGACGCCGGAGACCCACGGCCCGCACGGCGTGGGCTATCTCTCGCCGCCGGACTCCTATGAGTTTGCAGCGGATTGGCGGGCCATCTGGAGGCGTGCGCAAGCAGTCGGCGCGCACCTCATTATCACGGGGCCGCTTACGAACGCCGCGACGTGGGCCGCCGGCCGCAGCTTCGACGACTTCGCGTCGCTCACCGTCATGGGCGGCGCCGTGAACTACCGCGGCAACACGACGCCCACGGCGGAGTGGAATTTCCATGTGGATCCGCACGCAGCCGCGCGCTTCTTTGAGAAACTAGGGCACTCCGGCCACCTAGCCACGCTGTGTTCGCTCGAGGTCACCGAACAATTCCTCATAGACTCGCCGCGTCTCGACAAACTCATTGACGTCCTAGGCGACGCGCCCATCGCGACCGTCCTGCCCGAACTGCTGCGTTTCTACTTCGAATTCCACGAGGCCCAAGGCGAGGGCTACCAAGCCCAGATTCACGATCTCCTCACGACGATGATCGCGCTCGACCGCATCACCTTCGACGCCGTCGATACCACCATCGCCGTCGAGGCCGACTCGCCGCTCCTGCGCGGCACCTCCGTCGCCGACCTCCGCAGTCACTGGGACGCCCCGCACAACGCCCGTCTGGTCACGGCCGCCGACATCGACGCCGCCCACACCGAACTTCTCCGCGCAGCCCGTTTCCTCGCCGAGTAGCGGGTGTTAGGGTCGGGGAGTCCACCCCTTTCTGCGAAAGACCATGACCATTGGGCTTCCCGAGCTGTTCTGCATCATCCTCTTCGGCAGGAAAAGTCTGGAAGGCGCTTGACCTGTACATCGCGGACACGTCGCAGACGCTAGACTAAGCCACGTCTCTGAAGACTCTGACCGCGAAAGGAGGTGTGATGGCGCAAAAGAAAGACCGCTCCATGTGGAAGATGAACCCCGAGCAACTCCAGGAGCATCTTGTCCTGCGTGCCCGCGCAACACGGATACCGGACAAGAAGAAGCTCAACTCCAAGAAGGCCTGCCGCCAGCACAACCAGCGGCAGGCCTTCGGCCTTTCTCGTCACCCCCGCGTGCCTCAAGTTTGTGCCACCGCGCTCGCGTCGTAAACTATGGGCTGTTTGCACGCCGCGTCCGAGGTGACATAGGAACGCGCACGTGCTCCATTCGTGTACCGCGCCCCGCGCGGCCGACCTCTTAAGGAACACATGTCACAACTCTCGCTTACTCCCGCGCGCCGGACGCTCGTCGTTATCGGCGGCTTGCTCGTTCTCTTCACCTGGCTGTACCTCGTCCTCGCCCGACCCACCGATTGGGAATCCGTGGCGGGCTCGAGCTCCGCACTCATTACGCTCGGCGGCTACGTCGGAGGCGCCATCCTGCTCCTCGCTGGTTCCCTGCCGTCGCTGCCCGCACGCACCATCGCCGTCATCCCCGTCGCGCTCGTGCTCAACATCGTAGTCGGCGAGATCGTCGGTACCATCGGCCTGCCGCTCTACCTCGACTCCGTGGGCACGGTCCTCGTCTCCGCGCTCGCCGGCCCCATTGCGGGCCTGGCTACCGGCACGCTCTCGTCCGTCGTCTGGGGCCTCATTAACCCCGCGGCCCTCCCATTCGCCGCAGGCGCCGCCGCCACCGGTTGGCTCGCCGGCTTGGCCGTCAAGTCTGGCGCGTTCAAGCACTGGTGGTCTGTCATCGTCTCCGGCGCCATCATCGGCATTATCACCGGCGCCATCGCCGCCCCCGTCGCGGCCTTCGTCTACGGCGGCACCGCCGGCGTAGGTACCGGCGCCGTGGTCTCGCTCTTCCGCGAGCTCGGCAATTCGCTGCTCGCCTCGGTGACCATGCAGTCCTTCATCTCGGATCCGCTGGATAAGGCCATCGTCTTCCTCATCGTCTGGGCCGCGCTCAAGGCCCTGCCCAAGCGCACGCTGGCCTCCCTGCGCCCCCAGCCTGCCGATGCCGCCTAGCCCCATGTCCCCACACCCCGCCACCGTCTTGCTCGCCGCCGCGTGCGGCTGGTTCCTCGTGGTGGCGGTTAATACGCCGCTATCCTCGGCGCTTATCCTTTCCCTCTCACTCGTGCTCGGCACCTGGGCTGCGCGCTCGGTCGCCGTCATCGCCACGACGCTGGCGCTTACCGTGCCGGCGGCGCTGTCCATGGTGCTCATCCACGCCCCCTACGGCGAGCACCGCATCGCACCCCTCCTCACCAGCGATGGCCTGGCGCTCGCAGGCTCGCTGTCCCTGCGCTTCGCCGCCCTTATGGGCTGCGTCCTCGCCGCGGCCGCCGCGCTGTCTGTCTCCGAGGTCTCCAAGTGGATGCAGGTCTCTCGCGTCGGATATAAGGCCGCCTACGTCGTCGGTGCGTCCCTGCAGTCCCTGCCGCAGGGCCGCCAGGCCATGTCCGCAGTCCGCGACGCCAATCGCCTCGCCGGTGTGAAGATCGGCCTGCGCAACGTCGGTCCGCGCGTCATCATCCCGGTCATCGCGCGACTGCTCACGCAGGGCGCCCAGCGAGGCCACGCTCTCGCCGCCATCGGCTTCGACGAGCCCGGCCCGCGCACCCTCCTTCAACCGGTCCCAGACTCTGCAGCACAACGCGCGCTGCGCTGCTTCCTCGTTCTCGCTACGGTGGTTATCGCATGGTTCTAGAACCCATTCCCGGCGAGGTCACGACCGTCACGGTCGGTTTCGACGAAAACGCCGACGAGGTCGCCCACCAGCTCGCGACGCAGTGGGGCGTCGACACCGTCATCGGCGCCGACGCCTCTGCCCACGTCTCGCTCCTGCGCGCCACCGTCCGCGAAGAACTCGCCCTGGCCCTCGAGCACCGCGGAACCCCGCGCGCCGAGATGGCCGCACGCGTCGAAGACATGCTCGCCGCCGTCGGTCTCACCGAGCTGGCCGAACGCGACCCGGCCCGGCTCTCCGGCGGCCAGACCCGCCGCCTTGTTTGCGCGGCCGTCGCCATCGCACATCCCAAGGTGCTTATCGTCGTCGAGCCCTACGCCGGCCTCGATCCCAACTCGCGCGCCCAAGTCGAACTGTTGCTCCACGGGCTGGGGGAGACCGCCGTCGTCCTCGTCCAGGCGGACACCCGTTCCACCCGACCCGACCTCACGCCCGTCGCGCCCGGCGACGGATTCACCCTCGGGCCGCTCAGCGCCACCCGCGGCACGCAGCGCCGACGCTGGTGGAAGCTCAAAGCCCCCGAGCACGCCGAGTTTGCCGTCGGCCCCGTCACCATCCCGGTGCAGCATGGCGGTGTCACGTGGCTGCGCGGTGGCAACGGCTCGGGCAAGACGACGCTTCTGCGCGCTGCCGCGGGACTCGACGGCCACGAGCCCGCGCACTCCTCGCTCGGCATGGCCCTTCAATCGCCCATGGACCAGGCGATTACCCCAACGCTCGCGCAGCTCGTGGGCGACGCCGCGCTCACCGCAGAGCTAGGGCTTCCGCCGGACGAGCATCCCCTCGACGCGTCGGCCTCGCAGTTGCGCGTAGCCCAGGTCGCGGCCACCGTAGCGCAGGGCCGCGAAGTCGTGGTCTTCGACGAGCCCGACACGCTTGCCGATGCCACCGGCCGCACCGCCCTGCACTCTCTCCTGCACCGCGCGCTCAGCGCCGGCTCCGCGCTTATCATCACGTGCCATGACCCAGCATTCGTCGCAGAGATCACGGCCTATGCCACGGTGCGCGAGTGCAGCATCAACACCGTGTGACCGTCCTTGGGCTCGCGCTGGGCTGCGGCGGCGGGGAGAAGGGGGCATCGGCAAGCTAGTTGCGGAAACCGTGGACCGGGGCAGGGATGAAGCCGCCGCGGTGAATGAAGGTGGAATTGCCCACCTGGTTGACCGGAATGACCGGGGCGTAGCCGAGGAGTCCGCCGAAGTTGACTTCGTCGCCGGGCTGCGTACCCGGAACCGGGATGACGCGCACGGCGGTCGTCTTATGGTTCATGACGCCGATGGCTGCCTCATCCGCAATCATGCCGGCGATAAGCTCGGCCGAGGTGTCGCCCGGGATCGCAATCATGTCGAGGCCCACCGAGCAGATGGCCGTCATGGCCTCGAGCTTCTCGATTTTCATGCTGCCGGAGCGCACGGCGTCGATCATGCCCTTGTCTTCAGAGACCGGGATGAAGGAGCCGGAGAGGCCACCTACGCGGGAGCAGGCCATCATGCCGCCCTTCTTCACCGCGTCGTTGAGCAGCGCGAGCGCCGCGGTGGTGCCGTGCGTGCCGACCTGGTCCAGGCCCATGTGTTCGAGAATGTGCGCTACCGAGTCGCCGAGCTCGGCGGTGGGGGCAAGCGAGAGGTCGATGATGCCGAACGGCACGCCGAGACGCTCCGCCGCGAGGTTGCCCACGAGCTGGCCGGCGCGGGTGATCTTAAAGGCGGCCTTTTTGATTTCCTCGGCGACTTGGTCGAGGGTGGCGCCCTCGAGCGAGCCGAGCGCGCGGTCGACGACGCCAGGGCCGGAGACACCGACGGAGACGACGCAATCCGGCTCCTCGATGCCGTGGAAGGCGCCGGCCATAAACGGGTTATCGCCTACGGAGTTGGCGAAGACGACGAGCTTCGCGCACGCGATGGCGGAATCGTCCTTGGTAAGCTCCGCGGACTCCTTGATAATCTCGCCGAGACGCTTGGCGGCGTTCATATTGATGCCGGCGCGCGACGACGCGATATTGACCGACGAGCAGACGACGTCCGTGTTGGCGAGGGCCTCCGGGATGGAGTTGATGAGACGCTTGTCCGCAGTGGTCGCGCCCTTCTCGACGAGGGCGGAGTAGCCGCCGACGAAATTGACGCCGACTTCCTTGGCCGCCTTGTCGAGCGCCTTGGCGGCCTCAACCGGGCTGCCGTCCACGCCGGCGGTGACGAGCGCGATGGGCGTGACGGAGATGCGCTTGTTGACGATGGGGATGCCAAGCTCGGCCTCGATGCCTTCGCACACCTCGACGAGGCGGGAAGCCTGGCGGGTGACGTGGTCGTAGATGGCCTGCGCGGTCTCCGCCATGGTGGAACGCGCGCAGCTGAGCAGGGAGATGCCCATGGTCACGGTGCGGATATCGAGACGGTACTTGTCGATCATCTCGATGGTGTCGATGACACCGGAGGTATTAAAACGTGTCGACATGGCTGCTTAGACCTCGTGCATAGCGGTGAAGATGGCCTCGGATTGCAGGCGAATGGCCTGGCCGGTGGCCTCGGCGACCGGAGCCATGTGCGTCTGGAGGTCCGCGATGGTCGTTTCCTTCTCGTCGAACTCGACGCGCAGGATCATGGTGAAGAAACCCGACATGAGGGTCTGCGAGACGTCGACGACGTTGACGTTCTTCTCCGCGATCGCGGTGGTGACGGCGGCGATAATGCCGGTGGAGTCTGCACCGGTGACAGTCATGATGGCATACATGTCTGTGTATTCTATACGGCTGCGCTCCTACGTCGGTGGTACGGTGGGGCGGCATGCCCTCTACTACTAAAACTGTCATGTACATCGGCGGCCACGGCAAGATCGGGCTACTTTCCACACCGAAGCTCGTCTCCGCGGGTCACACCGTGCGCTCGCTCGTGCGCAAGAAAGAATACTTCGACGAGCTGCGGGAGTTGGGGGCGCAGCCGGTACTCGGCGACATTACTTCGCTGACGCAGACGGACTGGGAGAAGCTCTTCGACGGCGTCGACGTCGTGGTCTGGGGCGCCGGCAACGGCGGCCGCGGCGGCGCTGAGCTGACCACCGCCGTGGACCGCGATGGTGCGCTCACCGTCATCGACGCCTTGGAGGCTCTCGCCGCCTCGGACCGCGCTGTCCCTAAGTTGGTCATGATTTCCTACATCGGGGCGACTCAGAATTCCCCGTCGCTGGAGGGCAACTCCTGGGACGCCTACGTTTCGGCGAAGAAGACTGTCGATGCCCGCCTTAACATCTCTTCGCTCGACTACCTCATTCTCGGCCCCTCCGCGCTCACCGAGGAACCCGCCGGCGGCCTAAAGGTCGTGCCGGACGAGGCTTCCGGCGCCAAGGACACGCACACCTCGCGCGAGCTTGTCGCCGACGTCGTCACGGAGGTCGTTTCCCGCGACTCATTCCCGGAGTCGCCGCTGGCGTTCATTGACGGCTCCGACTCCGTCGCGTCCATCTAGATCCGTATCCGCCCGGCGGTCTTCTGCAGGCCGCCGGGCCGTAGTTTTTCCGCCCACCATGAGGGTGCCTCGCGCGGGCGCGCCATAGTACCGAATCCGCACCACAACGCAAGTTTTTCTCAGGAAAGCCTGTGGAGAACTTTTTCAGTTGCACACTATAG
>NZ_KQ959770.1:0-45973 GCF_001552965.1 Corynebacterium sp. DNF00584
TAGTTTTCATCGCCATATGTTCAAGCCAGGGGGGGGCAGTTCCCGGCGAGCTCGTGCTACGCCTCCCGGGTAGTGCTTCTCCAGCTCGCTTTCGACGTCGCGAAAGATGTGCTCGCACAGTTCGTCGAGTGGGGACTTGAGCGTGATGCCGTGGTGCGTGAGCTCGGAATAGGAGCGCATGTCCGGGCTGTAGACGCGCAGGCTTCCGCCCATGAACGAGGATTCGATAACGACGTTTCCGAAGATGAGGCTAGTGAGCTTCTTTTCCTCCATGCCGTCAGACTAGCGAAAACACGCGGGGAGTCGTCCGTTGCGGGTTGCTTCGCCCGTGCTCGGCGGTACAAGGGCGCGTGCGACGTCCATAGGAGTTCTTCCATTTCTACGGCGGGCCACATGAGGAAGAGCGTCAATGACGAAACGATCGAAGGCGATTGAACTTCGATCGTTTAAGGCATTATCCGATCGTAGCGGTGCGCGCCGCGATCGGATACTTATTTCACAAAAGCACCCAAAATCGTGCCCAAGTGCCCCAAGTGGTCGACCTCGGAGGCCAAGTAGTCGGGTCCGCCTACTCGGCCGATGACCATGACGAGGCCGGTGTTGCCGAGCGGAGTGGCGGCCAGCGCCGAATCGAGAAGGGCCCAGGACTCCGGGATCCAGTCTTCGCGTTCAGGGTGGAGGACGCGGGCGCTGTCCACAGCAATGGAGGAGGGGATGGTGCCATCGTCCTCGGGGGCGGCATCGGAAGCAGCAATGCGATGGATGGGCTCATTGTTGTCGATAACGATGGCCCACGTGGAGGTGAGCGATTGCGGCATGGCGGCGCAGACCTCCTGCATGGCGGCGGTCGTGTCATGCTTCGCGGCGACGCGGGCGAGCAGTGAGATCTGGCCGCGGCGGTCGACGGTGCCGCTGAAGGGGCGGATGGAGTCGATCTCGACGCCGTCGACCTCGTTGGCGGCGGTAAAGAGGACGTCTGCCATGGTGCCGGCGGGCAGCTCCACCACGATGTCATCGGTGACGGAACCCTCGGGGGATGTCTCAACAATATCCACCGACTGGATGTTCGCGCCGGCGATGCCAAATGCCTCGGCGAGCTGGCCGAGGCTGCCGGGTGTGTCGGGAAGGATGACTCGGATGAGGAAGGACATGGCAAACTTTCGATGGATTTGGGCGTTCCGCCCCATGGTACTCGTGTCGTGGATCACTCCACAAGGAATTGGTCCAACCCTATGGGTGAAGGGAGTGAGCGCCCCGTGCCGCCGCATGCTGGACAGTGCAGTAACATGGTTGCCTAGCTACACAGACGTATCTGAATTAAAGGATGGAGTTCGCGTGTCTGAGATTTCGCGTGAAGAGGTCGCGCACTTGGCCAAGCTTTCCCGCTTGGCTTTAAGCGACGAGGAGCTGGAGCAGTTCGCCAGCCAGATCGACAAGATTGTGGACTCGGTCTCGGCCGTGGGCAAGGTCGATGCTGAGGGCGTGGAACCTATGAGCCACCCGCACTCCGTGGACGCGCCCATGCGTGAGGACAAGGTTATTCGCTTGCTCAACGCCGAGCAGGCCCTGGACCAGGCGCCGGCTCGCGAAGACGATCGCTTCGTCGTTCCGCAGATTCTGGGAGGAGAGTAAATGTCGACTTTTATCGCACCTACTGAGGGGATTACCTCCCTTACCGCCGCTGAATTGGCGGAGAAGATTCACTCCCGCGAGCTGACCTCCCGCGAGGTCACTCAGGCCTTCCTCGATCGCATCGCGGAGACCAACGGCGAGCTCAACTCCTTCCTCCACGTCGGCGCTGAGGAAGCACTTGCTGCTGCCGATGCTGTCGATAAGGCCCTCGACGCTGGCGAGGCCCCGGCCTCTGCGCTGGCTGGCGTCCCGCTCGCGCTCAAGGACCTGCTCGTAACGACCGATGCCCCCACGACCGCGGCCTCCAAGATGCTGGAGGGCTGGATGTCCCCGTATGACGCGACGCTCGTGAAGAAGCTGCGCGCCGCTGGCATTCCGATCCTGGGCAAGACGAACCTCGACGAATTCGCCATGGGCTCCTCCAACGAGAACTCTGCCTACGGCCCGGCCCACAACCCGTACGACACGGACCGCACCCCGGGCGGCTCCGGCGGCGGCACCGCGGCGGCCCTGGCTTCCGGCCAGGCCCCGCTGGGCATCGGCACCGACACCGGCGGATCCATCCGCCAGCCGGCCGCGCTCACCAACACCGTGGGTGTGAAGCCGACCTACGGCACCGTCTCGCGCTACGGCCTCATTGCTGCGGCGTCCTCCCTGGACCAGGCCGGCCCGTGTGCCACGACCGTGCTTGATACTGCGCTGCTCCACGAGATCATCGCCGGCCACGACGCTTTCGACGCCACCTCCGTGGATAAGCCGGTTGCCCCGGTTGTCGCCGCCGCCAAGGAAGGCGCCAACGGCGACCTCACCGGCGTCAAGGTGGGCCTTATCAAGCAGTTCGAGCGCGACGGCTGGCAGGACGGCGTCATGGAGGCCTACCACGCCGCCGTGGAGCAGCTGCGTTCCCAGGGTGCTGAGATCGTCGAGGTTGACTGCCCGCACTTCGACGACGCTCTCGCTGCGTACTACCTCATCATGCCGTGTGAGGTCTCTTCGAACCTCGCTCGTTTCGATGGCATGCGTTACGGCCTGCGTGTTGGCGACGACGGCACGCACTCCTCCGAAGAGGTCATGTCCATGTCCCGTGCCGCCGGCTTCGGCCCCGAGGTCAAGCGCCGCATCATGCTGGGTACCTACGCCCTGTCCGTCGGCTACTACGACGCGTACTACCTCCAGGCGCAGCGCGTGCGTACGCTCATCGCCCAGGACTTCGCCAAGGCCTTCGAGGTCGCCGACGTCCTCGTGTCTCCGACCACCCCGACCACGGCCTTCAAGCTGGGCGAGAAGGTCGAAGATCCGATGGCGATGTACAACTTCGATCTGTGCACCCTGCCGCTCAACCTCGCCGGCGTGTGCGGCATGTCCGTGCCGTCCGGTCTGGCTTCGGACACCAACCTGCCGACCGGCCTGCAGATCATGGCGCCGGCGTTCCAGGATGACCGCCTGTACAAGGTGGGTGCCGCGTACGAGGCTGGCCGCAACAAGTAGGCCTTAACGCGCATCAAGCCCCAGTTCACGCTGTGAACTGGGGCTTTCGTCTATGTCCTACTGTGCCGTGTCGTGCTCACGCGCGTACGCATTGAGTGTTCCTTTTACTGGTGGCGTCACTGCGCCCAGTTCTACAAGTCCGGGCACGGCATGCACGTGCCTTTGTTAGGGTAGGGGCCACGTAGACCTTAAGGAGGAGATCGTGTTCCGCGCGGCCCAAATCGTATCCCTCGTGTCGTTTGTCGCTCTTGTGACGTTGTTTGTACTGGCGGCCAAGGGGCTCTTGCAGACGACATCGGCTAGCCCGGTTATCTTGGTGTCCATCGCCGCGGTGCTGGTGGTTTCCACAACGGTTATGGGAGTCTTGGGGCTTCGCGCGCGGAGGGACAACCACCCCCGCGATTAGAAATGCTCATTTGAGTTAGGGTAGCCTTTGCTTCTAGTTGAACCTAGAGGAGGCACCATGAGCGCTGAGCAGCAACCTGCATCCGCACCGATCAACCCGTCGCCTGAGTGGACTGAGGGATTCAAAGCCGGGTATGCCGCCGCCTACGCCGAAGG
This sequence comes from Corynebacterium sp. DNF00584, assembly GCF_001552965.1. Taxonomy (NCBI): domain Bacteria; kingdom Bacillati; phylum Actinomycetota; class Actinomycetes; order Mycobacteriales; family Corynebacteriaceae; genus Corynebacterium; species Corynebacterium sp. DNF00584. The sequence continues at coordinate 3,682 of NZ_KQ959770.1, forward strand.
CTATCGTGAGGGCATGGCGGCGGGCCGCGCCGATCTCTATGCCGCCTCCTACGCGGACCGCAAGCGCGCGAAGCACGATGCTAAGGCGCGCCGCTACCAGGAGAAGGAAGAACGGCGCGCGCAGTTCCTTGCAGCGGGCTCTGTCCAGCAGGAGTCACGGCCCGAACCGCCAAAGAAGAAGGGTCGCACAGCCATCGAGGCGACGATTACGGGCAAGGAGCAGATCTCGCCCGACATGGTGCGCCTCTTTGCGACGGCGCCGGGCATCATTGGGCGTGAGCTCGATAAGACAGACCACTACATCAAGATCCTGTTTGTCCCGGAGGGTGCCGATTACTCCTGGCCCTTCGACCTGGGGCACATCAAGGACACGCAGCCCAAGCACCTGCGCCCCGTAACCCGCACGTACACGCTGCGCACCGTGGACACGACGACGGGCGAAATGTCCATCGACTTCGTACTCCACGGCGACACGGGCTTGGCTGGTCCGTGGGCGCGCGACGTCCAGGTGGGCGAGAGCTTCGCCTTTGCTGGCCCCGGCGGCGGCTGGGCGCCGACGGCCGACTACGACCACTTCGTGCTCGCCGGTGACGAGGCGGCTGCGCCCGCGGTTGCCGCGGCGCTGGAGAAGATTCCGGCGGGCTCGACGGCGGTCGCTTTTATTGAGGTCGAGGCACCGGGCCACGAAATTCCTATGCCGGAGAACCCCGAGTCCGAGGTCCGCTTCGTCTACCGCAACGGAGAGATGCCCGGCACCGCGCTTTCCGATGCCGTCCGTACCTACCAGGTCCCAGATGGCAACATCGGCTGGTTCGTCCACGGCGTGGCTGAGATGATCAAGTCGCTGCGCCGCTACCTCTTTGTTAACCGCGGCGTATCGAAGCGCGACGCGTCGATCTCCGGGTACTGGCGCCTGCGCATGACCGAAGACGAGTGGCAGGCCTCCAAGCGGGACTTTGTCGCCGAGCTGGAAGTCGAAGAGGAAGCCGCCACGCGCGAGCTCTAGCCCACGACGGCAATGTTCCGAAAGCAATAAGCCCTGGTCGCGAAAAATGAGGATTTTTCGTGACCAGGGCTTATTGCTATTGGCATAGTGCCTTTGTGAGGAGGCTAAGGATGAACGTGCCGCGGCAGGCGCCAGACAAGGAGCGCGCCGACAGTGACGGCAATCCCGCCGAAGACGAAAAGTCCCGGGAAGGGGGCCGAAACATACCCGACTGCAGCGTAAATCACCTTACTCGCGAGGAGTGCGAGCCAATAGACGAGGACAAGCAGAGCGAACAGTGCGAGGATTTGCGCTGGCAGGCCGCGAACGCGCAAGCTCGCGAACAAGAGACCAGTCCCGGCCCCCATGTACCCCGCGAGAAGATAGGTGACGATGAAGCCGAGGACGGTGAGGGCGATGAGGCGCCAATCAGGTTGGGCAGCGGCGTAATCGACGTGCCCGTCAGGTAAATAGACCTCTGGTGTGGAATCGAAATAGACCTCGAAGGAGCTGTCGACGGGAACGCCAATTCCTTGCGCGACGTAGTGCGCGGCCGCAGCGATGATGCCGAATACCACTGAGCCGCAAATGATGACACCGTGGGTTGCGCGTTGCCATATCTTCTGTGGCATGTCGAGGCTGCGCAGCGTGCGAAACTGCGTCGCGGTGAGAGTTGCGAATACGCCCCAAAGGAACGCTGACCAGATAATCCAGCCAGCCGGGTTGATAGTGACGGCGTGGTAGTCGCGGGGAATGAAGTAATCGCCAATGGCGAGAACAATGATGAGAATGCCGAAGACGAGGGGTAGCGGTCGCTGGGCGGCAAAAAGAGTGGGCATGATAGGGCTCCTTAGTGCTTGGCGGCGGTGACGATGGAGTCGATGAGCTGCGCGTCGTCGGGGTGTTCTACTGTTACGGTGGCGGGCAGATCGGCTGGGGCATGAGTGGCGCGAACGAGCGCGCGCGTCGTTGGGCCGAGCGTCTGGCGGTCGAGGACTTCGGCGTCTAGTTCCTTAATGGCCGCGTCAACGGCGCTGGTTTCTCCGGTGAGCGAAGGGAATAGCGCGCGTTGCTCATCGAGTTGGACGGGGCCGGTGGCGATGCCGGCCTGAAGGATGACGAGGGCATCGGCAAGCCCGGCGAGGTCCTCGGCGCGATGCGACGAGATGAGGAGCGTCCAGTCCGAGGTCTGCGCAGCATGGTCGATGAGTATCTCACGCAACGTGGAACGAGTCGGGGCGTCGAGGCCGTTGAAGGGCTCATCGAGCAGCGTGATGGGAGTGCGGGCCGCAAGTGCCGTAATCACGGCGAGGATCTGTCGCTGGCCGGTCGAGAGCTTAGAACACCGCGACTTCTCTGCCAGGTCGAAGCGCTCGAGCAGGTTTCGGGCGTAGTCGAGGTCGAGCGCGCCTCGTGCACGCCGGGCGATATCGAGATGGTCGGCCACGGTCCAGCCAGCGAGCGCAATATCGTGCCCGGTCCGAGCGAGGGCGGTCGTCGCGCAGTCGACCGTACCGTCGGACGCCGGTAGATGCCCCGCAATGACCCGCATGAGCGTGGTCTTTCCGGCGCCATTGGGGCCGATGACTCCGTAGAGTCCGGGGGCAAGCTTCAGCGAGTCGGCGCGTAGGAAGTCTTTGACGTGGACGTCGTCGAGCGAAATGGTGTTCACGGCTGGTCTCCTTCGGCACGGATGAGATCGATGAGTTCTGTCTGAGATAGGCCGAGCGCGCGAGCCTCGGCGAGAAGGGGTGCGATGAAGTCCTCGCGCAGTGCTGAACGGCGTTGTTTCTGGACGTGGTCGCGGGCCTCGGGCGTGACGAACATGCCGAGCCCGCGCCGCTTTTCCAGCAGTCCTTCATCGTGGAGCACCGTGAGCGCCTTGGCAGCTGTGGTCGGGTTGACCGAGTGGAACGCGGAGAGCTCGTTGGTGCTCGGGGCGCGATCGCCGGGGCCGAGCTGGCCCGAGATAATCATGTCCCGAATGCCGCCAGCGAGCTGTTGATACAAGGGGCGGGAGTCGCTCATGGAGCCTCCTTTCGTTGTGAGTGTTAGGGAAAGGTGTTTGGGTTAGGGGGTTTACCACCTATGTGGGTAACCTTAGAGAAAAGAAGACCCGCGGTCAAGAGGAACCGCGGGCGTGGGGCTAATACATAAGCGGCGTACTGATGCGAAGCCCCACCGTGTCGCCAACGTCGGGCCGCGTGGTGGTTGAGGCGCGGAAGGTCGTGTCGGCTCCGACCTGGGCAGTGACCGAGAAACGGTTGTATTCGAAGAGCGCCGAGGTCACGATGGCATCGACAGCACCGGGAGTGCCGGGAGCGGTGAGCTCGACGTGGGAAGGCAGGACACCGACGCACGAGATGTCTGCGGAATCGGGCGCGGGCCACGAAAGACCAAACGAAGGACAGATCACCTCGTGTGCGTCGCGGTGGGCGTCGAGGATTGTGGCATCCGCGATGAACGCGGCCACTTGGGGACTCGCGGGGCGGGCGAGAAGTTTCTGCGGTGTGGCAACTTGCTGGATGCGGCCCTTGTCGAGAACCACAATCCGGTCCGCGATGGCCAAGGCCTCGGCGCGATCGTGGGTGACGTGGACCGTGGTGAGACCTTCGCGACGGGTGAGCGAGACGAGTTCGCGGCGCAGAGAATCACGCAGCGGCTCGTCGAGGGCGGAGAGAGCCTCGTCCAAGAGCAGCACGGTGGGATCGGCGACGATGGCGCGGGCGAGTGCGACGCGCTGGCGTTGTCCGCCGGAAAGGCTGACTGGCTTGCGGCGGCCGAAGTCGCCGAGACCGACCAGTTCGAGTGCACGGTGGACGCGGGCGCTGCGGTCTGCATGGCCGACCTTGGCCATTTTCAGCGGGTAGGCCACGTTGTCAGCGACGGACATATGTGGCCATACGGCGTGTTGCTGGAAAACCATCCCCATACAACGACGCTCCGGCGGTGTGTTTGAGATGTCCTTTCCATCGATGGAAATGGTGCCGGAGGTCGGCTCGAGGAAGCCCGCGATGGAACGCAATAGCGTGGTCTTTCCAGAGCCCGACGGGCCGACGAGTGCGATGAACTCATTGGAGTCAACGTCGAGCGAGACGTCGTCGAGGCCTTTGGCGCCATCGCCGAAGTCGACGGTGAGATGGGAAAGCGTGATGGATGACATGAATGTCCTAGTTCTTCAGACGAGGCGGACGGATGGTGAGCGCGAGGCCGACCACGCCGATGAGTGCGAAGAGCAACGAGAGCGCAGACGCTTGGTTGTAATTGCCGGCCTGTTGGAGGTTGAATACCTGCACGCCCAGAGTGGTGGTACCAGGTGAGATGAGCAGAATGGACACTGTGAGCTCGCGTACCGCAGTGATGGCGACGAGGACGGCGCCGGAGATCGCGGCAGGAATCGCCATGGCGCCTGTGGTGGATAAAAGAGCCCTAACTGGTCCAGCACCGGAGATGCGAGCGGCCTCCTCGACGGCAACAGGCGTGTTCTGTAACGGCGCGCGCACCGCTTGTAGCACCAGAGCCGTGAACGCACAGACATAGGCAAGCAGGATGATCCATACGGTGTTGTAGAGCTCGGTGTAGCGCCCGACGATGAGCCAGGCGACGCCGATGATGAGGCCAGGCAGCGCCGTGGGAAGCAGCACGAGCAGCGTCATCGCGGTATTGCCGAACAACCGAGTGCGCGTGACAAGTAGACCAATGAGCCAGCCCAGCACGCCGCAGATGAGCGCGGCGCCGAGTGCGAGCAGAGCGGAGTTGGTGAATCCATCGATGACGCGGGGATTGGACAGCGCCTTGGAGAAGTTGCTGAGCGAGATGGTGTCGAGCGTAAACGGCACGCCTGGGGCCGGGAGCAGAGCTCGGTAGGCGAGTCCGAGGATGGGCCCGAGCGTAACTGCGAGTCCAACCACCCAGCCGACGAGAGTGACGGGCCAACGCGCCGCGCCCAGCCGGAAGCGGTGTGACGTGCCCGTGTCCTGCAGCTTGGACGCCGCCCACATAGCAACGAGGTAATCAGCGATGACCGCCCCCAGACCGAGGAAGAGCAAAACCACGCCGACGGTACAGACCACCTGGAGTGGATTGTCCACGGTTCCGGAGTCCATGAAGCGATAGATCATCGTGGCCAGGGTCTCGAAGCGGGCAGGCGAACCGAGGATGGAGGGGATGCCGAAGTCAGCGAGGTTGGCAACGGCAGTGAGCGTGAATGCTGAGAGCAACGCGGGACGTAGCAGTGGCAATGTGATGGTGCGTAGCACGGTCCACGTCGAAGCGCCTGCGACGCGCGCGGCCTGCTCAAGATCGGCGGGAATGGAACGCAGACCCGCGGAGACAATGACATAGACCGTGGGATAGGAATGAACCATGAGCAGGAAGGTCACGCCGTCCGCGCCATAGATATTCCACACATCATGGTCGAAGATCTTGTTGAAGCCCTGTGCCGGCCCGAAGAGCTGCATCCACGCAATCGCGCCAATAAACGGCGGAACAAGCAATGGGGAAAGCAAGAACAGGCGGAGAACACTGGAACCCGCCGCATCAGTACGGTCAAGAAGAATAGCGATGATGGTGCCTATAACCACGGCCCCGACAGCGGAAAGCACTGTTGAAAACAGTGAGTTCCAGGCGGCTTGACCAAGCCCTTGATCAAACAGCAGCGGGATCTGGTTGCCGCCCATCGCAAGGGATACGACAAAAGCAAGAGGTGTGGCGAAAAGCCCGAGGACTATCAGCCACACCCCGCCCCGCAACAGCGATACGGAAGAGCGCACGTTACTTCACAGCATTCTGGAAGAGCTCAACCGCGGCATCCTTATCGCCGGTGATGGTCTTCAGATCCTGATCCATGAGCTTGATGTCCTTGAGCTCCGGGGTACCCTCCGGGGTGCCAACGTCTTGGCGCACCGGCAGGTAGGACTGCTCGACGGCGAGCTTCTGGCCCTCTTCGCTCAGCAGGAAGTTGATGTAGGTCTGGGCGGCTTCCTTGGCTTCAGAGTCTGCGAAAACGCCAGCGGGCTCCGTGATATAGGGAACGCCTTCGGTGGGGTAGACGGTTTCCACCGGAGAGCCGTCGGCAGCGAGGTTACGGATGAGGTAATCCACGACCACACCAGCCGGGCGCGAGCCGGAAGCGATTTCCTGGGAAGCCGGGCCGTTGGACTCGGCAATCATCGGAGCGTTCGCGCCCAGCTTGGTGATCCATTCCTCGCCCAGTGCCGGGTCGTTCTTCCATACCGAAGTATTGAAGGCTGCCGCGCCGGAGACGGCTGGGTTCGGCATGACGAGCTTGTCCTTGTACTTCGGATCTGTGAGATCTGCCCAGGACTTGGGTGCGTCTGCTTCGTCGATGACATCAGTGTTGTACGCGATAACCGTGGGGATAATGCGTGTGCCCACGTAGAGGTTCTTCGAATCCTTGGCTTGGTCAATAACTGGCTCAGCATCGACGTCGGTGAGTTCCGCGAGATCGCCGGCTTCGGCATACTTTTCGAACGTGGCGGCATCGGCAGCCCAGAAGACATCCGCGCCGATGTCGCCGGATTCCTTCTCCGTGGCGATGCGCGCGTTAAGGTCGCCCGTACCCGCGCGGTAGACTTCCACCTCGATGTCGGGATTGGCTTCCATGAACGCCGCGTTGATTTCGTCGACCTTTTCTTCCGGCTCTGATGTGTAGACAGTGATGGTTGTCTTCTCACCACTTGCTGCAGAGTTATCCGATACCCCTTTTTCGGACGCAGGTTCTGCGCAGGAAGCTAACAAGGTGACGGCTGAGAAGGCCGCACAGGCAGTCAGGAAGCGAGGCATAGACATGAAAATCCTCCACGGAGAGTGATAGTCGAGATTAATGACTCAAAGATCAAACCCCGTGAAGGTGAACAGTGGCTCGCGACCGTATGAATTATGGATGAATTCGTGTTACCTAGCTAGCGAATGTCGGACAGGGAGTACGCAGCGCCAGCGGCAGCACCGGTGACGGCGAGGACAGCTGGCCACGCACCGATCTTCTTAGCCAGCGGGTGTGAGGCGCCGAAGGCACCAAGATAGATGGCGGACAGCGCCGTGGTGGTGATTGGATCGGTCTTGGCGAGCCAGCTGCGGCCGGCCCAGAGACCAGCGGCGCCGAGGACAACGCCGCCGAGCGGGCGGATGCCGGTTTCGCGTGCGGTGAGCCAACCGCCGATGAGGCCGAAGGCGACGGTGGTGGCGGTGGAGACGGTCTGCGGTTTCTTAATGTCGATGGATCCCATGGCACACAGTGTAGGCGCGGCCGCGACCACTTGGGGCGGCTTCGCTAGACTCGCGGGCTATGACCGTGCCCACATTTGCCTCTCACTCTGAAGTCCCACCGGAACGCGACGCGTGGCGTGCGATGTTCGCGCTTTCGCTGGGATTCTTCGTCTCGCTGCTCGACCAGTCGATGATTGCGGTCGCCCTGCCGGGCATCCAGCACGGATTTGAGGCAACGGTGGGTCAGGTGATGTGGGTGAGTTCCATCTATCTACTCGCCGTCGTGACCCCGCTGCTCTTTACCGGGCGCTTGGGCGATATCTATGGACAAAAGAAGATGTTCCAGTTCGGTATTGCCCTGTTTGGCGTCGGTGCGCTGGCCTGCGCGTTGGCGCCTAATATCGGGTTTCTCATCGCGGCGCGAGGGCTGCAGGGACTCGGTGCTTCATTGCAGATGCCGCAGACGATGGCCGTTATCAACCGCATCTTTGCGCGCGAGCGCCGCGGGCATGCGCTTGGCGCGTGGGGGATCATCGGCTCCGTCGCGTCGCTCGCGGGCCCGCTGCTTGGTGGTTTCGTTGTGGGCGCTTTTGGCTGGCAGGCGGTGTTCTGGGTGCACGTCCCGTTTGTCATTGCGGCCATCGTGCTTTCGCAGCACTGGGTCCCAGTGCTGGCGACCACGGCGCGCCGGGTGGACTACGCGTCCGTCGCGGTCTCGTTCGTGGCGCTTGCGGCACTCGTCTACGGCATCCAGGAAGGCCCGGGGACCGGCTGGGCTGGCTGGGTCTGGGGCCTGATGGCCGTGGGCATCGGCGGGCTTGTGGCATTCGTGTGGCTGCAGTCGACGGCGGGGAAGCGCGGTACCGAGGCGCTCGTGCCTCTGCCGCTGTTTAAGGACCGTAATTATTCGGCCGGGTCTTTGGCGATTGTGGCCATGGGATTCATGGCGGCGTCGATGATGCTGCCGGTGATGATGTGGCTTCAGGAGGTCAAGGGCTTGGGCGCTGGCATGGCGGGCATGATTGTCGCGCCGATGGCGATTATCTCGCTGGCCGTCTCGCCGATCGCGGGCGCACTGGCTGACAAGGTGGATCCGCGGCGTCTCGCCACGACCGGTTTCGTAGTGCTGATCGGAACGCTCATTGGGATTTGTGTGTTGATGCGCTCTGACGCTGGGGCATGGTGGCTGTGCGTGCCCATGGCGCTGTTGGGCGTCGGGCAGTCCTTTATCTGGGGCTCGAATGCCGCGACGACGATGCGCGATACTCCGGCGCCGCTCATGGGCGCGGCCTCGGGTGTCTACAACACCTCGCGGCAGGTGGGCTCCGTGATTGGCGTGTCAGCGGTGTCCGCGGTCGTGCAGTCGGTGGAGGGCTCTGGCGGCATGGCGAACTCGCTGTTCGTCATTGTCGCGGCGCTGGTTGTGGGACTTATCGCATCCTTGTTCTTCAGAGACACGTTGGCAGCTGCTGCACGATAGGCGCCAGCGCGGTAAGTTGGAATCTATGCGCCTTGCAGTACTTACCTCCGGTGGCGATTGCCCCGGTCTCAATGCCGTTATTCGCGCCGTCGTGCGCACCGCCTCCAACGAGTTCGGCGACACCGTCGTCGGCTACGAGGACGGTTGGGTTGGTCTCATGGAAGACCACCGCCGTGACCTCTATGATGATGCGGAAATCGACCGTATCCTCCTGCGCGGCGGTACCATCCTCGGTACCGGCCGCCTGCACCCGGATAAGTTTAAGGCGGGCATCGACCAGATAAAGGCCAACATGGCTGACGCTGAGGTAGACGCGCTCATTGCCATCGGCGGTGAAGGCACGCTCAAGGGCGCGAAGTTCCTTTCTGACAATGGCATCCCGGTCATCGGTGTTCCGAAGACCATTGACAACGACGTCAACGCCACCGACTACACCTTCGGTTTCGATACCGCGGTTTCCGTTGCGACGGACGCCATCGACCGTCTGCACACCACGGCAGAGTCCCACAATCGTATCCTCATCGTCGAGGTTATGGGCCGCCACGTGGGCTGGATTGCGCTGCATGCCGGCATGGCCGGTGGCGCGCACTACACCGTGATTCCTGAGGAGCCGTTCGATATCGCGGATATTACGAAGGCGATGGAACGCCGCTTCCAGATGGGTGAGAAGTACGGCATCATCTGTGTGGCCGAGGGCGCTCTGCCCAAGGAAGGCACGATGGAGTTCCAGGAAGGCGGCGTTGACCAGTTCGGCCACCAGACCTTCAACGGCATTGGCCAGGTCATTGCCAGCGAGATTCACAAGCGTACGGGTTATGACGTGCGTACCACGGTGCTTGGCCACATCCAGCGCGGTGGTACCCCGACTGCGTACGACCGCGTTTTGGCGACGCGCTATGGCGTTCACGCTGCGCGCGCCGCACACCGCGGCGAGTCTGGTATGTGTGTTGCGCTCCACGGTGAGAACATCGACCTCGTTCCGCTCGAAGACGCAGTGGGCAAGCTGAAGATCGTGCCGAATGGCCGCTATGCCACGGCGCGTGCGCTTTTCGGATAAACATTTCACAGCTTCGTCGAAGGCCGCTTGAGGATTTTCTCAGGCGGCCTTGTGCATGTCTGCTTGGTCATGTTCCAAAATGTGAGATTGATTTCTCAACCTATGGGCGCTAGTGTTCATTCCATGAGCACGCAGAGTGATTCCCGACAGGTCGCCGCGGCCACTCCGGCGACGCAGACGACGGCAGCGCAGGACCGTGCCGCGCTTATTGCCGCGCTCGGTTTCCCGGTGCTCGTGATTATTGGCGGCATCGTGGGCTACCTCGCGCCCGATACTGCGCATTCGTTCGCGTCGTGGGTCACGTCATTGCTGGGCGTCATCATGTTTGGCATGGGTCTTACGCTGCGTCCCGTCGACTTCGTAGTGGTGGCCAAGCGTCCGCTGCCGGTGCTCATCGGCGTCGTCGCACAGTTCGTCATCATGCCGCTGGTCGCTGTGGTCGTCGTCAAAGTTCTGAACCTGCCGGCGGGTATCGCGGCGGGCGTCATCCTCGTGGGCTGTGCGCCTGGCGGTACGAGCTCCAACGTCGTGTCCTACCTAGCCCGTGGCGATGTTGCGCTGTCGGTGACGATGACATCCATCTCGACGCTGCTCGCGCCGGTGTTGACGCCGCTGCTCACGCTGTGGCTGGCGGGGGAGTACATGCCGGTGAGCGCGGGCTCGATGGCCATGTCCATCGTCAAAGTCGTGCTGGTGCCGGTCGTCGGCGGTCTGCTCGTGCGCATGCTCGTCCCGAAGATCGTGGAGAAGATCCAGGCAGCGTTGCCGTGGATCTCCGTGGCGGCGATCGCAGCTATCGTGTGCATCGTGGTGGGCGGCGCGCACGACAATATCGCGACTGCGGGTGCGCTGGTTCTCGCGGCCGTCATCCTGCACAACGGCTTTGGTTACCTGCTGGGCTACCTCACGGGTAAGTTCACCGGCCAGCCGGTGGCGGCGCGCCGCACGATGGCCGTCGAGGTAGGCATGCAAAACTCCGGTCTGGCGACCTCGCTGGCGAGCGCCTACATGAATCCGCTGGCGGCGCTGCCGGGGGCGGTGTTCTCCGTGTGGCACAACCTGTCTGGCGCACTGTTGGCGGCAGGCTGCCGCTGGTCGGACGCGCGCAAGGCCTAGGCCCTAGGTCAGGTGGACCTCGACGGTAGGGATGTCGGAGGAGACGAAGTTCGTGGCCTCGGTGATGCTGATAGGCGGCTGGCCCTCGCCGAAGGAAAGTGTGTCGCCGGGCTTGAGTAGCGGGCCGCGGGCGGCGTAGTCGATGAGGTTGGCCATGCGGTAGTAGAGGTCCGTCGGGTCGCCGGTAAAGCCTTGAATCTGGATTTCCGGGTGGCCGAGGGCCGGCATGCCCACGGTGCCCGCGTTGATGGTGCGGCCCTCGCCGGGCGTGATCCATGCCGTGGCGAGATAGTGTGGGGCTTCGTCGCGCGCGACGGCCTCGGCATAGATATCGGGCTGGGCGATGACGCGGCCCAGATCGTTGCGTACGCCCACGACGCCGGGCAGCGTGCAGAGCGCCGCGGTGGCCTCGGCGAGGATGCGCAGCTGGGCGAAGACACCCTCGCGCGACTCGTTGTCTGTGCCAGGAAGCGCGGGCTCGACCTGGGCGATGCTTACGATGGAGCGTACCTTCGTCGGATCAAAGCTTCCCGTGAGAATGGGGTGCGCGATGGGAGCCGACTCGCCCACCATCGTGCCGGCAGTCTGCGCGAAGGCGATGGTGGCCACGTTGTTGATGGCCACGGAGAAGGCCCCGTCATCCTTGGGCGCCGGGGTGAAGGAACCGAGGCGCGGACCAAAGTAGTTGGAGAGCGCGGTGCGGATCTTCATCATGACGTCGGCCTCGCTGTCGAGGAGGACGAGCGTAAAGCGTTGACGGGCGAGGTGGGCGCGGTTGACGGCAAAGGGAGTAGGCACGGCGGATTCCTTCGAAGCTAGACGGCGGGCAGAGTAAGAGCAGGGACGTCCTTGCCCACGACCCACGTGGACTCGACGAGCGTGCGGGGCTGTTCGCCCTCGGCCAGAAGCACTGTGGCGCCGGCGGTTGGGGGATTGGGGGACAGGGCGGCATCGGCAAGCTGGGTGAGGCCTTGGAAGAGCTCCATGGGGCCGGTGCTGCCGGGCGCGACCTGGAGCTCCGGCAGGCCGTAGCGGTGCAGGCCCATGGTGTAAGCGCCGTAGCGACCGTCTTCCTCGTAGAGCCAGACCGGGGCGAGTGCGTAGGACAGTGGGCCCTCGTCAACGGCTGCTCGGAAGACGTCGGCGTCGACTGTGGCGGCCGCGCCCGTGTTGTGAATGGCGAGGGCGTCGGGAACGAGCGCGGCGGTGAGGCGCGCGTGGGTAAGGGCGAACTCGACGGGGCTGACCAGGAGGTTCTCTGTGGCGTAGGTGATGACGACGACCATGCCGGTGGCGTCTTTAAGGTGCGGGGCGCTGGCGCGTGCCAGCAACGGGTGGCCGGTCTGCGCGTCAGGGAGGACGGACTCCGTGCGCCGGATAAGGACGAGGTAGTCGTTCTCCACGAGGGCGAAGAGGCCGGTGCCTTCCTCGACCTCCGCGGGAAGCTCGAGAAGCTGGGCGTCGAGAGCGTTCAGCCTTTCACCGAGCTGGTCGAGGGTGGGCAGTGTGGGGTAGAGACCCAAAGCGAGGCGCGGTTCCATGGCGCCCAGATTATGCGAAGAGCGCCTGTAGTGCAGCCGTCGCGTGGTCAAAGGTAATTCTTTCCTGCTCAATGCGGAGACACCCGGTGGAGGAATGCTCGGTGAGCCAGTCGAGGCAGTGGTGCTCGGCGGGCGTGAGGTGGGTGAGGGCGGAGGTGGAGGGGCGGGGCTCCTCGACGGCGAGCGCTAGATGTCCTAGGCAGAGGAGTCGAATTTGAGACGAGTCAGGGTGTGCACATTCGCCGTCGCGGCAATGTTTCCTGTGCTTAGCGTCATGAAGATGAGACTATCGGAGGGAGCCGACATGAGGCAGCGGAATAAGCAGAGAAGTGGACCTGTGTTCGAAGTTCGATCCGCATGGCGCCTCGCGTCGGGCGACGTATTAAGATAGCCCCCATGACTGCTGCGATGTATGACCTGATGGACTACGACGAGGTCCTCGAAAAGTTTGAACCGGTGATGGGCATGGAGGTCCACGTCGAGCTCAACACGAATACGAAGATGTTCTCTACCTCCGCCACGAACTTCAACGCGGCCCCGAACTCCAACGTGGACCCGGTCTGTCTGGGTCTGCCGGGCGCGTTGCCGGTTGTCAACCACGATGGCGTCGAGGGAGCCATGAAGATTGGCCTGGCGCTCAACTGCAAGATTGCAGAGTCCTCCCGCTTCGCGCGCAAGAACTACTTTTACCCGGACCAGCCGAAAAACTACCAGATCTCCCAGTACGATGAGCCGATTGCGTACGACGGCTACCTCGACGTCGTTCTTGAGGACGGCACCGAGTGGCGCGTGGAAATCGAGCGCGCCCACATGGAGGAAGACACCTCCAAGCTCACCCACATCGGTGGCGCGGACGGCCGCATCTCCGGCGCAACCTCCTCGCTCGTGGACTGCAACCGTGCAGGCATCCCGCTTATTGAGATCGTGACCAAGCCGATCATCGGCGCGGGCGAACGTGCCCCCGAGGTCGCCAAGGCCTACGTCGGCGCCCTGCGCGAGCTCGTCGCGGCCCTCGGCGTCTCCGATGCCCGCATGGACCAGGGTTCCATGCGTGTCGACTCCAACCTCTCCCTGCGCCCTATCGGCCAGGAGGAGTTCGGTACTCGTACCGAGACCAAGAACATCAACTCGCTGCGCTCCGTCGAGCAGGCCGTGCGCTTCGAGATGCAGCGTCAGGCGCAGGTCCTCGAAGACGGCGGCACCATCGACCAGGAGACCCGCCACTACCAGGAGGTCGACGGCACGACCTCCAAGGGCCGTCCGAAGGAGACGGCGGAGGATTACCGCTACTTCAATGACCCGGATCTCCCGCCGGTGAAGGTCTCCCGCGAGTGGGTCGAGGAAGTCCGCAAGACCCTTCCGGAGATGCCGTGGATCCGCCGCGCCCGCATCCAGGAAGAGTGGGGCCTCAAGGACGAGGAGATGCGCGACCTCGTTAACGCCGGTGCACTTGACCTCATCATCGCCACCACCGAGTCTGGCGCGAAGCCGGACGAGGCCCGTTCCTGGTGGGTCTCTTACCTCTCCGGTAAGGCTAATGAGGCCGGCACGGAGCTCGCCGCCCTGGACATCACCCCGGCCCAGGTTGCCCGCGTCATCGCTCTTGTGAACGAGGGCAAGCTCACCAATAAGCTGGCCCGTCAGGCCGTCGACGGCGTCCTGGCCGGCGAGGGCGACGTCGACGAGGTTGTCGCAGCTCGCGGCCTTGAGGTCGTCCGCGACGACGGTGCCATCGAGGCCGCTGTCGACGAGGCACTTGCCGCCAACCCGGACATCGTCGAGAAGTACAAGGCTGGCAACAAGAAGGTCACCGGCGCCATCGTCGGTGCCGTCATGAAAGCCACGCGCGGCAAGGCTGACCCGGCTCAGGTCAACCAGCTCATCGCGAAGAAGCTGGCTTAAAGCGTAGAGCTTTCCCGTGCCACCGCTGCGGCGGTGGCATTTTTATTGGGAACACTTTCCATTATGCGAGGTCACAGGCTATTTCTGTACCCTCGATTGCATGACAATTTCTACCAAGGTCCTCCAAAAGACCTCTCCTGATGCCCCCTTTAAGGTCGCGACCATCGAGCGTCGCGACCCGCGCGCTGACGATGTCGTCATCGACATCAAGGCTGCGGGCATCTGCCACTCCGATATCCACACCATTCGCAACGAGTGGGGCGAGGCGCACTTCCCGCTTACCGTCGGCCACGAGATCGCCGGCGTCGTCGCGGCCGTCGGCGAGAACGTGACGAAGTTCAAGGTCGGCGACCGCGTCGGCGTGGGCTGCCTCGTCAACTCTTGCGGTGAGTGCGAGCAGTGTCGTAACGGACAGGAGCAGAACTGTCTCAACGGCAACGTGGGCACGTATAACTCGGAGGACGTCGACGGCACGATTACTCAGGGCGGCTACGCCCAGAAGGTCGTCGTCAATGAGAACTTCGTGTGCACCATCCCGGACTCCATCGACTTCGATCACGCCGCACCGCTGCTCTGCGCCGGTATTACGACCTACTCGCCGCTGGCCCGTTGGGACGTCAAGCCTGATCAGAAAGTCGCCATCGTGGGCCTGGGTGGCCTTGGCCACATGGGCGTGCAGATCGCCGCGGCCAAGGGCGCGGACGTCACCGTCATCTCGCGCTCGACTCGCAAGGAAAAGGAAGCCCTGGAGCTCGGTGCCAACCGCCTTCTGGCTTCGGGCGACGATCCGGACTTCTTCAAGAACCACCGTGGCGAGTTCGATCTCATCCTGTCGACCATCTCCGCGCCGTACTCGCTCGACCAGTACCTGGGCCTGCTCAAGCCGCGCGGCATCATGTCCGTCGTGGGCTTGCCGCCGGAGGAGATGGGCATCCACATGAACCGCCTCATCGGCGGCGGCAAGGTGCTCACCGGTAATAACATCGGCGGCATCGCCGAGACCCAGGAAATGCTCGACTTCTGCGGCGAGCACGGCATCGGCGCCGTCATCGAGAAGATCGGCGTGGACGACGTCGACGCCGCCTACGACCGCGTGGTGAAAGGTGACGTGAAGTTCCGCTTCGTCATCGACACCTCCACCTTCGACGCCTAAGAATTCCACGCTCATGCCCGGCTCCGGCCGGGCGTGTTGCGTTTTCACAGCTGCCCGGACGTACCGTGGAGTTGTCGCACCATGTGCTGAAGGATTTCAACAAAGCAGGGGAGTCCGTCCTCGCTGAGATGGCTCTCGCGAAGGAAAAGTCCGATGCCCCGCTCGATAAGGCCCTCGCGGCTTTCGATACCGACTTCGCGAGGAGCGTAAAGGCCGAACGCGCCGCTCGCGTCGAGGGCTTCCGCCAAAGCGTCCGCGACGCTTTCGGTCGCCTCTCAGCCCGCGTCGGCTTAGCTTTGGGTTTATGGCGCCTTGGACGTCGTGAGAAGGCCCGAAGCGCCATAAACCCAAAGCCAAGGAGGCAATGCGCGCCCGGCTGAAAGCTGGCTGTGGGTTCTTATTGTTTCGGCCCGTGCAGCGTGGCCTGAATTGATAGAACCCACAGCCGCGAGTCGCCTCATCCAAGCCAGAGAATCGTGGTCTACCCCACGCTAGTGCATAGATGCAGGAAATCTCACCATTCCACAACCGGCGCGGGGGAGTAGCCGGGGGTATTGTGGATGGCGATTGCCTTCCGCCGAGGGGTGCGGTGTGAGTGCATGGAAAACTGCTGTCAACTAAAGGAAAACGTGTCTTTTAACAAGACAATTGGTATCGCATTATCATTCGTCGGCTTGCTCGTCGGCGCTGGATTCGCCACGGGACAGGAGGTGGTCCAGTACTTCACGTCCTTTGGTGTGAGCGGCGTATGGGGCATCATCGTCGCAGGCCTCATCATGGCCTTGGCCGGCACGGTGTTCCTCCAGCTGGGTTCGTACTTCCATGCCTCGGCGCACTCGGACGTATTCCGCCACGTCACGCACCCGATTATCTCGCGGTTCCTTGACGTCTGCGTCATCTTCACGCTGTTCGCCGTCGGCTTGGTCATGCTCGCCGGCGCGGGCTCGAACCTGTCCCAGCAATTCGGCATTGACGCGTGGATAGGCTCGGCTATCATGGTCGTCCTCGTCCTTGTCGCGGGCATGCTCGACGTTGACAAGGTCTCGCAGGTTATCGGTGCGCTTACCCCGCTCATCATCATCGCGGTCCTCGGCGTAGGAATTCACGCCCTGCTGAATATGCCGGCCGATCCGGTCGAGTCGATGAATATCGCAGCCCAGACGGAAAGCCCCATTAACAACTGGCTGGTCTCCGCGCTCAATTACTGCGGTCTTGCGCTCATCCTCGCCGTGTCCATGTCTCTCGTCATTGGCGGCGACAACATCAGCCCGCGCGAGGCAGGCTGGGGCGGCCTTATCGGTGGCATCTCCTACGCCATCCTCATGGGCATCGCCGGATTCGTGCTGCTCATGCGTCCGGACGCCGCGGGCTCGGATATCCCGATGCTCACCCTCGTCAACGAGATCAACCCCACGCTGGGTCTGCTGATGGCCATCACCATTTACCTTATGATCTTCAACACGGCCATCGGCATGTTCTACGCGCTGGGCAAGCGCCTGACCTCCACGCGCCCGCACCTCTACCGTCCGGTCTTTATCGTAGGCACGCTGGTTGGCTTCGCCTTCTCCTTCGTCGGCTTCAAGGAGCTCATGGGTTCCGTCTACCCGGTCCTTGGCTACTTGGGCATCGTCATGGTCGCCGTCCTTGTCGCCGCGTGGCTCCGTGGTCTGTCCAAGATTCAGGACGAGTCCATTCGCCGCGACCGCATCCGTGCGTTGCTCGCGCTCAAGCTGCACCCGGATAAGGAATACGACGAGAAGTTCGACGAAGAAATCGGCCAGCATGTGGTCGACTCCAACATGGAGGACGAGGCCCTTTACGAAGAACTCGTCACCGAGGTGACGGAGAAGCTCGATGCCGATGAGGACGTTGATTTCTCCCTCGACGATTTCGACGAGGATGCCCACGATGTCACGGATTACACCGAACTCGACGGCGTTGAGGAAGGACGTTCCGACGAAGAAATCGCGGAGTTCCTCGAGGACACCGTCAAGAACATCGACGAAGAGCCGACTGCTTCCAAGTAATCGTTAGAGGCCGACCGTAGGGTTCCCAAGCATGGGCCCTGCGGTCGTTTCGCATATAAGGGCACAATGGGCAGCATGGATGACTACACGCTCGCCGCCGACCGCTATGACGACATGACCTACCGCCGGGTTGGCACCTCCGGCCTCAAACTCCCGGCCCTGTCTTTAGGCCTGTGGCAAAACTTCGGCCACGACACCACCCTCGACGCCCAAGCCGCCATCCTTCGCGCGGCCTTCGACCAAGGCATTACGCACTTCGACCTTGCGAATAACTACGGTCCCGGTCCCGGCGCCGCCGAAGAGAACTTCGGACGCCACTTCGCCAGGGACTTCCAGCGCCACCGTGACGAGATGATTATCTCTACCAAGGCGGGCTTTGAGATGAACCCCTCGCCCTACGGCACAGGCGGTTCGCGCAAGTACCTCGTGAGCTCCCTCGACGCCTCGCTGCGCCGCCTGGGCCTCGACTACGTGGACATCTTCTACCACCACTGCCCGGACCCCGAGACCCCACTCGAGGAGTCTCTCGGCGCCCTGCGCGACATCGTGGCGGCGGGCAAGGCCCTCTACGTTGGAATCTCCAACTACGACGCGGAGCTCACGGCCGAGGCCGCGGACTTCATGGAGGAGGAAGGCTGCCCGCTCCTTATCCACCAGCCGCGCTACAACATGCTCGACCGCTGGGTGGAGGAGGATGGCCTCCTCGAGGTCGCCGCGGACGCAGGCTTGGGCGTCATCTGCTATTCGCCACTGGCGCAGGGGCGTCTCACGGATCGCTACCTCGACGGCATCCCCGCGGACTCCCGTATCGCCCGCGCTCCCGGCAACGGTGCGCTTGAAGCAGACTGGCTTTCCGATGCCGCCTTAACCTCCCTGCGTGCACTCAACGACATTGCAGGTGAACGCGACCAAACGTTGGCACAAATGGCACTGGCCTGGATTCTGCGCGACCGCGGCGAACAGACCGTCACCTCGGTCGTCAACGGCGCCTCGAGTGTCGCCCAACTCGAGTCGAACCTGCACGCACTCGATAACCTCGACTTCAGCGACGCTGAGCTGGAGGCCATCGATTCAGCTCTCGTAACGAACGACGAGAAGTAAACAGTCCCCCTCTCATGCACAAGCTCGATCGTGCATGACGGGGCTGTTTTCTTTGTATCTGTGCTTAGTGCAGCAGCAGCTTAAGGGTGAGCCCCGTCATGACGCAGCCAATCGCGAAGTTGATGCCGCGCCACACGTTGGGGCGGGCGAGGACGTGGGCGAAGCGCTGGGATCCGAAGCCGACCAGGGGGAACCAGCAGAAGGACGCGCAGATGGAGCCGGCGGCGAAGACCCAGCGGCCTTGTTCGCCGTATTGGTTGGCGATACCGCCGAGCATGACGAGCGTGTCCACATAGGCTGCGGGGTTGAGCCACGTGAGCGCCATGGCGCCGAGGACCGGCTTGACCCAGGTCGCAGCCGGAGCGGTGCGCACCAGGGTCTGGACGGCGGAGGAAGAATTGGGGGAGGTGGAGGGGGCATCGGAAGGCTCGGTGTGCTCAATGACGAGGGTGTCGCCCTGAGGCTTGAAGGCGTCGCGAAAGCAGAGGTACGTGAAATAGGCGAGGTAGATAACGCCAGCGTACTTGAGGACTGTGAGGACCATGGGATGGCGGTCCACGAGGTAACCCACGCCGACGGTGCCGGCGAGGATGAGGATGACGTCGGAGAGTGCGCAGGCCAGCACAATCGCGCCGATATGGTTGCGTTTAATGCCCATCTTGATGATGTAGGCATTCTGGGGACCGATGGCGATGATAAGCGACAGACCGAGGGCGAAACCGGCGACGAGGATTGACATGCTTTGAAAAGTAGTACGGGGGTTATATGAAGTCCATTTACATCTCCTTCATTCGATTAAGATGAGCTTCATGAACCAGGTACAGGTGGATACGCTGCTTGCCATCGTGGAAGAAGGCAGCTTTGAAGTGGCGGCGGCGGTGCTGGGGATTTCACCCTCGGCGGTAAGCCAGCGCATCAAGGCGTTGGAGTCCGATACAGGACGCGTGCTGCTGCGACGCACGACGCCGGTCGAACCCACAGAGGCGGGCGAAATCCTCGTGCAGACCGCGCGACGGATCGCGTTGGTCCAGGCGGAGGCGCAGGCGCAGCTTGATGCGCGAGTGCGTTCTATTCCGTTATCGGTGGGAGTCAACGCAGACAGCCTGCATTCGTGGTTTCAACCGGTCATCGGGAAGGTGGCAGGGCTGGGCGGTGCGACGTTGCGGCTGCGCGTGGAAGACGAGACGGAAACGCTGGGCATGCTGCGCCGCGGCGACGTGCTGGGCGCCGTGACGAGTGAACATACTCCGGTCGCAGGCTGCGAGGCGTCGCGGCTGGGGACCATGCGCTACTACGCGATGGCCTCGCCGGGATTGCATAAGCGCGCGTGGGAGGAAATGCCGATGGTGCTATACAGCAAGCAGGACCCCGTGCTGAAATCGACGCTCCGCGGGTTGGGTCTGGAGCTGCGGGAGATGCGCGGACGGCGTAACTTCGTGCCTGCCATCGATGCCTACAACGAAGCCGTGCGGGTTGGCTTGGGCTGGGGCATGATCCCAGAAATCCAGGCCGAGGCGCTTCTAGAAAGCGGCGAGCTCGTCGTCCTCGACAACGTGCATCTCGACCTGGAATTGTGGTGGCAGCGCTGGCGCTTGGACTCGGAGATGCTCGATAAGCTCACCGAGTTTGTGCACGAGGCTGCGGCAGAACTGCGTTAGGCGTTACTTGCCTGCGACGGCGGGACCGAAGAGATCAATCTGGAACTGCTCCGGGTTCTTGATGTGCTCGCCGGCGGGAAGCGCGCCGGGCAACGTGGTGCCCTCAGCGAACGGGGCACCGCCGAGGCGGTCGCGGTCGTGCGGCTGCGCCAGCCACGACATGTCCGGACCAACGGGCACGATCTTGGTGGGGTTAATCTCCGTGTGCACCATGTAGTAATGCTGCTTGATCTCGGTGAAGTCGGTGGTGTCGCCGAAGCCCGGGATCTGGAACAGCTCCTGCAGGTAGCCGCGGATATTCGGCATTTCTGCCGTCTTCTCGCGTGAGCATTTGAAATGGCCGTAGTAGACCGGATCGAAGCGGATGAGGGTGGCAAAGAGACGGATATCCGTCTCCGTGATGTGGTCGCCCACCATGTAGCGCTGCGTGCCCAGGCGCTCCTCAACGAAGTCGAGCGCCTCCCAGAGTTGGTTGTAGGCTTTCTCATAGGCCTCTTGGGAACCCGCGAAACCAGCGCGGTATACGCCGTTATTGATGTTGTGGAAGATGTACTCGTTGAGCTTTTCCATCTCCTCGGCGTGCTGAGTGGGGTAGAGATCTGGCGCGCCCGCGCGCTGGAAGTCGGTCCACTCCGTGATGAAGTCACGGACGATCGTGTTGTACGAGTTCGTCACCACGCGCTTCGTGGATTCCTCCACGATGGCCGGCACTGTGATGCCGCGCGGGTAGTTGGGGAAGCGGTTGAAGTAGGCCTCCTGAAGGCGCTTCGTACCGAGTACCGGATCGACCTCGCCGGGATCCAGATCGAAGGTCCAGGAGCGCACGTCGTGTGTCGGGCTGGCTAGACCGAGCGAGAGCGTGTCCTCGAGCCCCATGAGTCGACGGGTGATGACGGCGCGGTGTGCCCACGGGCAGGCGCGTGCCGCGACGAGGCGGTAGTGGCCGGCTTCCATGGGCCAGAAGAACGTGCCGTCGTCCTGTGCGGTCGGCTCGGAGACGCTGGGGGAGATGCGGTCTTCGATGTAGGTGGTGTCGCGGACGAATTCGCCGTCCGGAGAGGCATTGCGCGCGTCGCCGGCCCAATCCGTTGCGGTGTCCTGAGTGGCCATTGCGGGTCCCTGCCTTAAAGTTGCGCCTAAAGTTGTGCATGTGTCAACAAAATATTTAACCTTAGAATAGTCCGAGCTTTCCCGTCGTGCAAAACAACGCCTCGGTAACAATCGGCGCGCCCCACGGCAAACTCCCAGGAACTGCTCTACATTCGGAAAGTATGACCGACAAAAACAGGCCCGATAACGCACGCGACTTCGACGACGTCGACGTCCCGACCTATAGCCCGAGCACCGGCTCCTCGCCTGCGAGCAAGTCTTTCGGCGACCGCGCCCAGCCCCAGCAGGTGGGAGGCTCGCCGGAGACCATTAGCTTTGACTCGGCCGCAAAGAAGCAGCCCCCGGCGGAGACCACGCAGTTCGCGCAGACTTCCGAGGATTACTCCAAGCCCGCTGAGGTGCGCAACGAGACGGTTGACATGGCCGCCCCTACCCAGCACTTCGACCCGAATACGAACGCCGCGCCCGTCGCCGTCGCTGAGGCGGAGGAGGGTCCGACCCCGGAGGAGCAAAAGGCTGCCGATGCCCGTGCCAAGCGTGAGCAGCGGAAGGCTGACCCCCGCCGCGGCACCCTCGACTTCGGCCTCCTCTTCGTCCGTATCGCGCTGGCCCTGTACCTCATCGTCGCCGGTGTTGGCACCTTCTTCGGCCTCGGTGAAGCCCAGGGGCTTTCCGAGCTGGAGACCTCGTTCGCTGGCTACGCCCTGCCGCAGGTCCTCGCCATCGCGGTGCCGACGCTCCAGCTCATCGCCGGCGTCTTCCTGCTGCTCGGCCTGGTCACCCCGCTGGCATCCATGCTGGGCCTGGTTGTCACCGGCTTTGCTGCCATTCATGAGCTTACGCAGTCGAGCGCTGGCCTCAACCTGTTCAACTGGCCGGACGCCATGTGGCTGTCCATCGTCCTCTTGCTGGTAGCCTTCGCCCTGCAGTTCACCGGCCCGGGCGTTATCTCCTTCGACTTTGGTCGCTCCTGGGCTCGCCGCCCGCTGGCCTCGTCCTGGATCTTCGTCGTCATTGGTATCGCTATCCTCGTCGTCGCCTGGTGGTTCGGCGCTGGGGTTAATCCGCTGAGCTAAAAGCTTGGCCGTGTCCCCTTCAAGGCCCGTCGCAGTTCGCTGCGGCGGGCTTTTGCTTTGTCTTGCTTAGCCACAACGTCCGAATAGGCGGCGAAAAATCGAAAATTCTCGACCTTATTCGGGGGTTTTGGCTAATCACCCTCTTGCTTTCCAGAGTGGAAAATGAAACAATTTCCACAGAGGAAAACAAGGAGGAATGATGAACGATGAAGTTCGTGAGGCCCTGGAATACCAGGCCGGAGTTCAGGAAAAGGCACATCGGACGACCGCCGCGCCGGTGTGGATGGCGGTGCTCTTTGGCCTTGTCTACGGCGTTTCCATTTTCGTTCTTGCACTGAACCGAGGAGGGTGGCAGAGCTTTCTCACGATGGGAGGGTTGTTCGTAGTTCTCTGCGTCCTGGCGTGGCAGATTGCCCGTCTGTCCAAGGTGCGCCCGGCTATGCGCCAGGATCCGTTTACGCAGCCGAAGGTGAGCAAGAGTTTCTACGCGGCCCTCAGCTTCATGTTGTGGCCGTTGTTCGTCGACCTCATCAATAACTTCTTTGATCCCATGCCGGTGTGGCCGTGCGTTCTCTTCGGGGCGTGCGCTACGGCGCATAGTGCCTGGATGCTCCGCAGCGGCGCGTTGATGAACCCCGGAGTGCAGTGATGGCGGCGCTTGATCCGGTCATTCACCCGCTCAATCGCTTCAAAATCTGCGCGGCGCTCAACGCGTTTGGGGCGGTTGAGGGGCAGGTCCGCAAGGAGATGAAGTTCGCGGCGCTGCGTGATGAGGTAGGGATCTCGGATGCGACGCTGTCCAAGCAGCTGGACACGCTCGAGGACCATGGTTATGTCTCACGCTTTCGTGAGTATGGCTCCTCGCGCGGTAAGGACACCGTGTGGGTCATGCTCACCACGGCCGGAAAGTCGGCGTTCGAGGGTCACTTGGCGGCGCTGCGCGAGATGGTCGGGGACTGAGTGCGGGCGAAGCACAGAGCGAAGAGCGTGAAAGCGATAACGGCCAGCCACACGAAGTCATCGACGAGGAACTTCTGGAAGAAGGGCATGTCGTAGACGTCGATTTGGTCGCCGAACCACCACTTGGGCGGGACGGTGAGCAGCATGGCGGCCCAGGCGACGAGGACGGCCATGAGCCCGCCGGTAAGCCACGTACGGGTTTCGCAGACGCGGTAGAAGAGTACCGGGATGATGAGCGCGAGCCATACCCAGTGGTGGGACCAGGAGACGGGGGAGATGAGCAGCATGACGACGGCGGCGGTCATCCAGGCTTCGGTGTCCCAGCCGCGGTGGACGAGGCGGCGGATGAGCAGCGCACCGAGGACGACGGTGAGCAGCGCCGCGGCGAGCCACAGGAGGTTGATAAGCGTGCCGTGGGCCTCGGCGGCCTCTTTGGAGGTAAACAGACGCTGGATGACGGCCTTGAGCGAGGAGTTGGACTGGTAGTCCGTGCCCACGCCGAAGTCGCCGCCGGAGCCCATCTGCAGCAATTTGGTGGAGAAGAACTCGACGAAGACTTGCCAGCGCACCGCGGCGGCGATAAGCGTCGCGATGACGGCCGAGGCGGCTGCGGTGAGGATGGGCTTCCATTCCTTGCGGACCAGGAAGTAGAGCAGGATGGCCAGCGGCGTGATCTTGATAGCGGCGGCGACGCCGATGAGCCAGCCTTGGGGGAGGAAGCGCTTGCGGGGAACAAGATCGGCGACGACGAGCGTCATGACCACGATGTTGATTTGGGCGAAGCCATCGTTGAGGCGGACGGGCTCAAAGTTAAGGCCTAGGGCCCAGACGGGCAGGATGGCCCACCAGATGTCGCTGCGCTTCGTCACGGCGCGGAAGATACCGAAGAGGCAGGCGAGGATCGCGAGGTCCGAAATGACGATCATGATGTCGCCGGCCATCGAATCCGTGATGCCGGAGAAGATGGTGAGTGGCACCATGAACAGCGCGCCGAAGGGCGGGTAAATAAATGGCAGCTTGAGGTCGCCAGCCATCATGGGTTCCGCGTAGACGGACCGGCCGTCGAGGAAGGCCTTCACACCTTCGCGGTAGATGATCATGTCCACTGGGAAGTCCGTCACGAGGACGTGCTGAATGATGGTGGCGAGGCCACCCAGCGCGCCGAGGACGGCGAGGGTGAGGCGGAAGGCGGGATTCTCAAGCAGTTTCATCGCTAGATAACTCTAGGCCATCCGCGCGTGAAAACGGCGAAGCCCTCCTGTCGGGGCAACAGGAGGGTCGATATGCCTAGTTGACGAAGCCGTCGACAACGCGGACGGCGCCGCGGTCAGCGGAAGTCGCCATGTTGGCGTAGGCGCGCAGCGCCTTGGTCACTTGGCGGTCGCGGTTGACC
Organism: Corynebacterium sp. DNF00584; assembly: GCF_001552965.1. NCBI lineage: Bacteria > Bacillati > Actinomycetota > Actinomycetes > Mycobacteriales > Corynebacteriaceae > Corynebacterium > Corynebacterium sp. DNF00584. Next base: position 28,469 of record NZ_KQ959770.1, read on the forward strand.
GGAGTCCAGGGCTTCTCGCGGGACTCCTGGGCGTTGCGACGATCCGCGATGACGGTCTCATCGACCTCGAGGGTGAGTTTGCGCTCGTGGATGTCGATGGTGATGGTGTCGCCATTTTCGACCAGGCCGATGAGTCCGCCGTGGGCGGCCTCCGGGGAGATGTGGCCGATGGACAGGCCGGAGGTACCGCCGGAGAAACGGCCATCCGTGATAAGCGCACAAGCCTTGCCCAGGCCGGAGCCCTTGAGGAAGGAAGTCGGGTGGAGCATTTCCTGCATGCCCGGGCCGCCGGCCGGGCCCTCGTAGCGGATGACGATGACGTCGCCCGGCTGGACCTCGTGCTTCAAGATGATGGAGACGGCTTCTTCCTGGGACTCGACCACGCGGGCAGGTCCGGAGAACTTCCACAGTTCCTCGTCGACGCCGGCGGCTTTGACGATGGCGCCATTGGGGGCCAAGTTGCCGCGCAGGACAACGAGGCCGCCGTCGGAGGAGAAAGAGTGGTCCACGGAGTGGATGCAGCCGTTCTCCGCGTCGGTGTCGAGGTTCTCCCACTGGGAGGACTGGGAAAAGGGCTTGGTGGTGCGTACGCCGCCAGGGGCTGCATGGAAGAGCTCGGTGGCTTCATCGATGGCCTTGCCGCCACGGATGTCCCAGTCGTTGAGCCAGCCGTCGACCGTGTCGTAGGCGACGGTATGGACGGACTCGTCGATGAAGCCGCCGCGGCGCAGCTCGCCGAGGATGGCGGGGATGCCGCCGGCACGGTGGACGTCCTCGATGTGGTAGTTGCCGTTGGGGGCCACCTTGGAGATGCACGGCACCTTGTAGGACAGCTCGTTGATGTCCTCGAGGGTGAAGTCGACCTCGCCCTCCTGGGCGGCGGCAAGCGTGTGGAGGATGGTGTTGGTAGAACCGCCCATGGCCATGTCGAGCGCCATGGCGTTGGTGAAGGCTTCCTTCGTCGCGATATTGCGCGGCAGGACGGACTCGTCTTCCTCACCGTAGTAGCGCTGGCACAGATCCATGATGGTGGCGCCGGCCTTCTCAAAAAGCGAACGGCGAGCGGTGTGGGTGGCCAGCGTGGTGCCGTTGCCCGGCAGGGAGAGGCCGAGGGCCTCGGTGAGGCAGTTCATGGAGTTCGCGGTAAACATGCCGGAGCAGGAGCCACAGGTCGGGCAGGCGGCCGCCTCGATGGCGGTCAGCCCTTCGTCGGAGACCTGTTCGTTGGCGGTCGCGTTGATGGCGGTGATGAGGTCGGTGGGTGCATGTGCCACGCCGTCGACGACGACGGCCTTGCCGGCCTCCATCGGGCCGCCGGAGACGAAAATGGTGGGGATGTTGAGACGGAGTGCTGCGTTGAGCATGCCCGGGGTGATCTTGTCGCAATTGGAGATGCACACGAGGGCATCGGCAGTGTGCGCGTTGACCATGTACTCAATGGAGTCGGAGATGATCTCGCGCGACGGCAGCGAGTAGAGCATGCCCTGGTGGCCCATGGCGATGCCGTCATCAACGGCGATGGTGTTGAATTCCTTGGGCACGCCGCCCGCGGCGCGGACGGCCTCGGCCACGATGTCGCCGACGTTCTTGAGATGGACGTGGCCCGGAACGAACTGGGTGTAGGAGTTGGCGATGGCGACGATCGGCTTGCCAAACTCGTGTTCCTTGGTCCCGGTGGCGCGCCACAGGGCGCGGGCGCCGGAGGCCTGGCGGCCGACGGTGGTTACTTTGGAGCGCAGGGGAAACATGGGGAGTCCTTGTTTATGGTCGGGTGGGTTTAAGCATCGGGGTGCGTGCGCTTGTAGTCGGCGAATTCTTCCTTGGTGAGAAGAATCTGCTCGCCGTCGCGGTGGATGATGACGACCTTTTCCTCAGCGGCGTACTGGCCGGCGGTGAGAGCGTCGGGGATGCGGCCGCGGGAGGCATCGGAAAGTTTAGGCAGCGAGTTGAACGTGACGCCGGGCAGGCTGTGGTCCTTGCCGGCGGCATCGGAAGCGAATGTGCGGGAACCCTTGAAACCGATGCCGCGGAAGTTATCCCAGTCGAGGTGCACGTTGCCGCGGAAGGCGTAGCCAATATCAATGCCGTCTTCGGAGACTGTGGTGTGGGCTTTGAGAACCCACCAGATCCACAGGACAGGGAAGATCAACAGCCAACCGAGTTGGAGCGGTGCCCACGCGATGCCGATGATGGCGATCATCGCAATGAGCACAATGGCGAGGATATGGGTGCGATCCGGCCTGAAGGTGTGCGCATTCATGTCAGTAGACACTAGTGGACACGGCGGGGAGGTGTGTAACGGGGGCGACCGACCGAGTGTGGGAAATCCGGCTCACCTCGCGAGATATGGGTTTCAATGTATGGAATGGGGGTATCAAGTGGCGGGATAGCCTATCGAGTGTAAGATAGAAACCATGATCATTATTCGACTTCAGCTTGTAGTACCGGACGCGGCGCCTGCCGCAACGGCATAAGTTGTCGTTGATTAGAGCAAGCGCCCTCGCCAGTTGCACACACCGCAACTGAGACGGGGGCTTTGTTGTTGGAGGACCACCCTCATCCTTCACAGATCGCACGGCGCCATACCCGCGGCACCGTAAAAATAAACAAGCTTTGACCCCAAGGAGTAATTGACCGTGGCAGCATCACCGTCGCCGACCCCGGCTTCGCTCGCCAAGTCGACGTCCGGCGCAAAAAAGAGCACCGAGCGCATGACTGGCGCGCAGGCCATCGTCCGCACCCTCGAAGATCTGGGCACTGACCTTGTATTCGGCATTCCGGGCGGCGCCGTGTTGCCGCTGTACGATGCCCTCTATGCCTCGACGAAGCTGCGTCACGTGCTCGTCCGCCACGAGCAGGGCGCGGGTCACGCGGCGGAAGGCTATGCACAGGCCTCCGGCAAGGTGGGCGTGTGCATCGCGACCTCCGGCCCGGGCGCGACCAACCTCGTCACCCCGATTGCGGATGCGAACCTGGACTCGGTCCCCATCGTCGCCATTACCGGCCAGGTGGGCTCGAGCCTGCTGGGCACGGACGCTTTTCAGGAGGCGGATATCCGTGGCGTGACCATGCCGATTACGAAGCACAACTTCATTGTCACGGATCCGCAGGAGATCCCGGAGGCCATCGTCGCGGCCTTCCATCTTGCCGCCACGGGGCGTCCGGGTCCTGTCCTCGTCGACATTCCCAAGGACGTCCAGAACGGCTACCTCGATTATTCCTACCCGCCGCAGCTGGACTTGCCGGGCTACAGGCCGACCACGACGCCCCACCCGCGTCAGATTTCTTCGGCGGTCGAACTCATTGCGAAGTCCGAGCGTCCGGTGCTGTACGTGGGTGGCGGCGTCATTAAGGCCAACGCGCACCGCGAGCTCCTGGAGTTCGCGGAGTACACGGACATTCCGGTGGTGACGACGCTCATGGCGCTGGGTTCTTTCCCGGACTCGCACCCGCTGCACATGGGTATGCCAGGCATGCACGGTACGGTGCCGGCTGTGGCCGCCATGCAGCGTGCGGATCTCCTTATTACTATTGGCGCGCGCTTCGACGACCGCGTGACGGGCGACTTGAACACCTTTGCGCCGGGCGCCAAGGTTATTCAGGCGGATATCGATCCAGCCGAGGTGGGTAAGCTGCGCGAGGTTGACGTCCCGATTGTGGGTGACGCCCGCGAGGTGCTGCTGCAGATGACGAAGACGTACCAAGGCAAGGCGAAGCTCAACCCGCCGGACATCGAGGATTGGATTGCGTACCTGGAGGATATGAAGGAGCGCTTCCCGCGCGGCTGGAAGCCCACCGCGGACGGCAAGCTTAACCCGCAGTTCGTCCTAGAGAAGCTCTCGGAGACCGTCGGGCCGGAGGCTATCTACGTCGCTGGCGTGGGCCAGCACCAGATGTGGTCGGCGCAGTTCATCGACTTCGAGAATCCGCGCACGTGGATCAACTCGGGCGGTGCGGGCACGATGGGCTATTCGGTGCCAGCGGCACTTGGCGCCAAGGCCGCCATGCCGGAGAAGGAAGTCTGGGCTATTGACGGTGATGGTTGCTTCCAGATGACGAACCAAGAGCTGGCCACCGCCGCGGTGGAAGGCTTCCCGTTGAAGGTTGCCGTGATTAATAACGGCAACTTGGGCATGGTCCGCCAGTGGCAAACCCTCTTCTTCGACGAGCACTACTCGCATACCAAGCTGCGCGAGGCCGACCATTACCTGCCGGATTTTGTGAAGTTGGCGGAAGCATTGGGCTGCGAGGCGATTCGCGTGACTACTGAGGACGAGGTCGTGCCCGCTATTGAGCGCGCCCGCGCTATCAATGACCGCCCCGTTGTCATCGACTTCATTGTCGGCGAGGACGCACAGGTGTGGCCGATGATTGCGGGAGGAGCTTCGAACGAGGAGATTCAGTACGCGCTGGGTCTGCGACCGCTCTTTGATGACAACACGTCCGCGGCGGAAGAACCCGCCGAAATCCACGAGGCCCTGGAGGAGGCTTAAATACCATGGCAGCAACCGATATCACTCGCCACACCCTCTCCGTCCTCGTGCAGGACGTGGAAGGCATCATCTCCCGCGTCACCGGCATGTTTTCCCGTCGCGGCTACAACCTCATCTCGCTTGTGTCAGCGAAGACGGAGGTGGAGGGCATCAATCGCCTCACCATCGTCGTCGATGCGAATGACATCGTGACGGAGCAGGTGACCAAGCAGCTCAACAAGCTCATCCACGTCCTCAAGGTCGTGGAGCTCGATGAGGAGACCACTATTTCGCGCGCGATCATGCTCGTGAAGGTCTCGGCTAATAACGACAACCGCGCGCAGGTCGTCGGTGCGGTCGATATCTTCCGTGCTCGCGTTGTCGACGTCGCTCCCGAGTCTGTCGTCATCGAGGCGACGGGCACCCCGGGCAAGCTGCGTGCGCTGCTGGACGTGCTCGAGCCTTTTGGTATTCGCGAGCTTATTCAGTCTGGTCGCGTCGCATTGGGCCGCGGTCCGAAGTCGATGGCGCCCACCAAATAACCCCACACCCACAATTTCCCACCAATTGAGACAAATTGAAAAATTTGTCTCAGATAATGAACACTTTTCGTCTATAGTGTGCTAGAAATAAAGAAAGCACCCGCACGAACCAACAGTAAGGATTGACACTCATGGCAATTGAGACGTTCTACGACGCAGATGCAGATCTGTCCATCATCCAGGGCCGCAAGGTCGCCATCATCGGCTACGGCTCCCAGGGCCACGCCCACGCGCAGAACCTGCGCGACTCTGGCGTTGAGGTTGCTGTCGGTCTGCGTGAAGGCTCCAAGTCTCGCGCGAAGGCAGAAGAGGCCGGCTTCAAGGTCCTCACCAACGCGGAGGCCGCCAAGTGGGCCGACGTCATCATGCTGCTGGCTCCGGATACCTCCCAGGCGCAGATCTTCACCGAGGACATTGAGCCCAACCTGGAGGCGGGCAACGCCCTGTTCTTCGGTCACGGCCTCAACATTCACTTCGGCCTCATTAAGCCGGCCGCTGACATCACCGTCGGCATGGTTGCGCCGAAGGGTCCGGGCCACCTCGTCCGTCGCCAGTTTGTCGACGGCAAGGGCGTTCCTTGCCTCATCGCCACTGCGCAGGACCCGAAGGGTGAGGGTCACGACCTGTCCCTGTCCTACGCCGCTGCTATCGGTGGCACCCGCGCCGGCGTTATCCCCACCACCTTCAAGGCGGAGACCGAGACTGACCTCTTTGGCGAGCAAGTTGTCCTCTGCGGTGGCCTGGAGTACCTCATCATGGGCGGCTTCGAGACCCTCGTTGAGGCTGGTTACGAGCCGGAGATGGCCTACTTCGAGTGCCTGCACGAGATGAAGCTCATTGTCGACCTCATCTTCGAGGGTGGCCTGGCCAATATGAACTACTCCATCTCTGATACCGCTGAGTTCGGTGGTTACGTCTCCGGCCCGCGCATCATCGACGACTCTGTCAAGGCTCGCATGAAGGACGTCCTCAAGGACATCCAGGACGGCACCTTCGTCAAGCGCCTCGTCGCCAACGTTGAGGGCGGCAACAAGGAGCTCGAGGGCATGCGCGCCGAGGTCTCCAACCACCCGATTGAGGAGACTGGCTCCACGCTTCGCGACATGATGAGCTGGGTCAAAGTCGACGCTCACGAGCAGACCGCTTAAGCTCTTCGCACTCAAGCCCTCCTGCGGTCAACGCGGGAGGGCTTTTGCATGCCTGCTTTTGGCTCCGTTTGTGTGAGATATGCCCAGGGATCGCTTTTATACGGGCGGGCATTCCCTTTGCGGGGTACTCTCGGTCACATGGGTTTTACAACGCCAAGCTTTGATCTCACCGACCTGTTCGCCCGCATCGAGCGCGGCGATATTCAGTTGCCCGATTTTCAGCGTCACTACGCCTGGGATGAAGATCGCATCCGCTCGCTCATCGTCACCGTCCTGCGCGGTTACCCGGTGGGCGCGCTCATGGTGCTCGATACTCGTAACGAGCCCATGCGTTTCCGTCCGCGCCCGCTCACCGGTGCGCCGAATACCGGCGTGAACCCGGGCCTGTTGCTCCTCGATGGCCAGCAGCGCCTCACCACGCTGTACCACTGCTTCCGCGGCGAGGGCCGGGTCAATACCAAGGACTTCCGCAATAAGAAGATCACCCGCACCTTCTACGTCGATGTGCGCAAGGCCGTCGCCAACGAGCTCATGCCGGACGAGGCCGTGTTCGCGGTGAATCAGGATGGCATGATGCGCTCGCACTTCGGCCCGGACCTGGACCGCATCCCGGACCGCGCCACCGCGCTGGAGGCTGGCTGCATTCCGGTCGCCGATCTCCTCTTTGAGGACGGCACCAAGGCCCTCTTCGAGTTGGCTGCCTCCGGCGACGCGGAGCTTGCCGATGCCGCCGTGGCGTTCCACAACCGCATACTCCGCCCGCTTGCAGGCTACGACATCCCGATCATCCGCCTGTCCCGCGAGACCGAGCGTGCTGGCGTGGGCCAGGTCTTCGCCCAGGCGAATAGCTCCGGCCTGCAGATGGATGTCTTCGATCTGCTCACCGCGGTCTTCGCCAGCGAGGACGAGAACTTCCACTTGGCAGATGACTGGGCCGAGACCGAGAAGCTGCTGCGTCGCCACGGCGCGCTCGACGCCATCGGACGCACGGAGTTCCTCTCTGCCGTCTCTCTGCTCGCGACCTCGCTGCGCGGACATGCCTCCGGCACGCGCGAAGACATCCTGTCGCTGTCCCTGCCGGAGTACAAGGACGCGACGAAGACGCTGCGCGTGACCATGGCGGAGGTCGCCTCCTTCCTGTCCGAGCGCTGCATTTTGAGCCACGACCAGGTGCCGTTCTCCAAGCAGATCGTGCCGCTGTCTGTCATCCTTGCGCGCCTCGTCTCCGAGCCCGGAGCGTTGTCCACGCAAGAGGCGTGGGACAAGATCAACCGCTGGTTCTGGTCCGGCGTCTTTGGCGAGCTCTACGGTTCTTCCGCCGTGGCGCAGCGCTCCGGCCGCGACGTCGACGAGGTTGTCGCCTGGGTGTTGGGTACCACGGACGTAGAGCCGAAGACCGTGCGTGACACTGACTTCCGCGAATCCCGCCTGCTGTCTGCCGATTCCACGACGGGCATTTTCAAAGCGCTCGACGCGCTGCTCATGGCCCGCGGCGCCCGCGACTGGCGCACCGGCCGCGTCTTCGACAAGAACTCCTTTGCCGAGCTCAAGCCGGGTTTCTTCCCAGTCTTCCCGCTCGCCTGGTGCGAGAAGAACGGCGTCGATCCCGTCCTCGCGGCGTCCGTGCTCAACCGTACGCCCATGGGCAAGCGCACCGAGGTCGTCCTCGAGGGCCGCTCGCCGCAGCGCTACCTGCCGCGCCTGCAGTCCAAATCCATCCTCGATGACGCTGATTTCGACGCCGTCCTCGCCTCGCACGAGATCGACCCGACGACGCTCCACACCTCGGATTGGGAAGGCTTCTTCGCCGACCGCCGCGAGCGTTTCATTGGCATGGTTGAGTATGCCATCGGCAAGCCGGTCATCCGCGACGTTAACGAAAACGACCTGGGCGGCGGTGACGAGGGGCCGAATGCCTTCGTGCGGTAGATTTCTCGCCGCCTGTGCCTGCACGCTGCTCCTCGCGGGCTGCGCGCACGTAGCTGTGCCGACGAATATCACGGAATTGCCGGACTCGGAGATCAACCTCGAGCAGGCCCGCGCACAAAACGTCAACGGCTTCGTGTCGAAGGATTTTGAGGGACACATCAGCGTGCTCACGGACGCGACGGGCGTCGACGCCGTGCACACTTTCTTCCCAGACTCGGAATCGCTCATCATTGCAGAAGATTCCGATGCCGCCGCGCTGCGCGCCGCGTCCCTGTCCGTCGCTCAGCGCGTACCCATGGTGACGTATGCGGAAGACGCGCGCACGGATATCGTGGCGCTCATCAGCGAGCTGGGGGTCTCGCGCGTCGTCCTCATCGGCGACGTGCCGCTGGCCTCCAACACGGCCGGTTCCCTGACTGTTATCAAGGACAATGGGGTCACCCGCGCGATGGGGGAGTTCACCGCCTTCGAGTTCACGAGCCAGGTCATTGCGGACCCGCAGCGCATGGTCGCCGCGGTTGCGAACCTCGATAGTGCGAAGCATATCGAGCTCAAGGCAGCGTGGCAGCCGCTCACGCGCTACGAGGATATCAACCGCGTCGAGCCGCTGCCTGCGCAATCGCGCCGCGACGCCCAGATGGCGCCGATTGTTGTTGCGACGCCCACGACGCCCATTGCCGCGGTCGCGAATGCCGTGGCCTTTGGCGCGTCCGTGCGTGTCATGCCCTCGGGCGACCCGACCGCGTCGAAAGCGGCGTACGCGATGGTGGCGGGTCTAGAAAACGGCCCGCTCGTGGCGTTGGGCAGTGATTTCGGTGATGCTAGCCTATTGTCCGACCGAATTGGACAAGGCTGGCATGAATAGATTACAATTCGGCGTATCTTATACACCCCACTGACATTTCCCTCAAGGGAAAAGAAGGAAAGTAATGTCGAAGCCGGTAGTCCTCATCGCTGACAAGCTCGCTCAGTCCACCGTGACTGCACTGGGAGAGGAGGTGGAGGTCCGCTGGGTCGACGGTCCCAACCGTGCCGAGCTCCTCGCCGCCGTTCCGGAGGCTGACGCGCTGCTCGTCCGTTCCGCCACCACGGTCGATGAGGAAGTCCTCGCCGCCGCGACCAACCTCAAGATCGTCGGCCGTGCCGGTGTGGGTCTCGACAACGTGGACATCCCGGCCGCCACTGCGCGCGGCGTCATGGTTGTCAACGCTCCGACGTCGAACATCCACTCCGCCTGCGAGCATGCCATCGCGCTGCTGATGGCCACCGCCCGTCAGCTTCCTTCGGCTGACGCCTCACTCCGCGGTGCCGAGTGGAAGCGTTCCTCCTTCAAGGGCGTGGAAATCTACGGCAAGACCATCGGCATCGTCGGCTTCGGCCACATTGGCCAGCTCTTCGCGCAGCGCCTCGCCGCGTTCGAGACCACCATCATTGCGTACGACCCGTACGCGAACCCGGCCCGCGCCGCCGCCCTGGGCGTCGAGCTCGTCGAGCTCGAAGACCTTATGGCGCGCGCTGACTTCGTGACCATCCACCTGCCGAAGACCCCGGAGACCACGGGCATGTTCGACGCGGAGCTGCTGGCCAAGGCGAAGGAGGGCCAGATCCTTATCAACGCGGCCCGCGGAGGTCTCGTCGACGAGCAGGCCCTCGCAGACTCCATCAAGGCTGGCCACCACCGTGGCGCCGGCTTCGACGTCTATGCCACCGAGCCGTGCACCGACTCGCCGCTCTTCGCGCTGCCGCAGGTCACGGTCACCCCGCACCTCGGCGCCTCCACGGTTGAGGCACAGGACCGTGCCGGTACCGACGTCGCTGCCTCCGTTCTTAAGGCGCTCAACGGCGAGTTCGTCGCGGACGCCGTCAACGTCCAGGGCGGCCGCGTCGGCGAAGAGGTCGCCGGCTGGCTCGAGATTGCCCGCAAGCTCGGTCTCACCGCTGGTGCGCTGCTCGACAAGGCACCGGTGGCCATCGAGGTTGAGGCGTGTGGCGAGCTGTCCACCGAAGACGTCGAGGCCCTGGGCCTGTCCGCCGTCCGTGGCCTGTTCTCCCGTGTCGTTTCCGAGCCGGTCACCTTCGTCAATGCCATGCAGATCGCAGAGACCCGCGGCGTCGACGTTTCCGTGCGCACCAACGCCGAGTCCAAGGGTCACCGTTCCTCGCTGCGCGTGAAGGTCATCGCCGCCGACGGCGACTCCTCGCAGCTCACCGGTGCCCTTACCGGCATCGACGGCGTCGAGAAGTTTGTCCGTATCAACGGCCGCGGCGTCGACATGCGCGCCACCGGCCGCAACATCTTCTTCCGCTACGCGGACAAGCCGGGCGCACTGGGCACCGTCGGTACCGCGCTGGGTGCCGACGGCATCAACATCCAGGCCGCTGCCCTGACTCAGGGCAAGGTTGCGGAGTCCGCAGTCCTCATCCTCCGCGTCGATCGCGAGGTCCCGGAGGCTCTCGTTGAGTCCATCTCGGCGAAGCTCGAGGCTGAGGCCTTCCAGTTCGATCTCAGCGAGTAAACACCCCACTCTGAAAACGGGCGTCACCTTTCATGGTGGCGCCCGTTTCTGCGTGCTACACTGGCTACAAAATCCATCAGGTGAGAAAGGAATCCCGCAAAATGAAACTCGCGGTCATTGGCGGCGACGGCATCGGCCCAGAAGTCACGGCAGAAGCGCTGAAGGTTCTCTGCGCCGTGCGCGACGATATCGAGACGACCGAGTACGACCTCGGTGCGCGTCGCTACCTGCGCAACGGGGAACTGCTCACCGAGGATGATCTGGCCTCCCTGCGCGAGCATGACGCCATTCTGCTCGGCGCCATTGGCGCCCCGGGCTCTGTACCGCCGGGCATTCTCGAACGCGGCCTGCTGCTCAAGATGCGCTTCGCACTTGACCACCACGTCAACTTGCGTCCGTCCAAGCTGTATCCGACGTCGACCTCGCCGCTGGCGAATCCGGGCGACATCGATTTCGTTGTGGTGCGCGAGGGGACCGAAGGTCTGTATTGCGGTAACGGCGGCTCGTTGAGGGTAAATACCCCCCACGAGGTCGCTTCCGAGGTCTCCCAAAATACCCGCTTCGGCGTCGAGCGCGTCGTGCGTGATGCCTTTGCGCGCGCTCAGAAGCGCCGCAAGCACGTCACGCTCGTGCACAAGACGAATGTGCTCGTCAACGCCGGTTCGCTGTGGCAGCGCACCGTCGACGAGGTTGCGCAGGAATTCCCAGATGTGACGGTCGACTACAACCACATCGACGCCGCAACCATCTACATGGTGACGGACCCGTCCCGCTATGACGTCATCGTCACGGATAACCTGTTCGGCGACATCTTGACGGACCTCGCTGGCGCCGTGACCGGCGGCATCGGCCTGGCGGCCTCCGGCAATATTGATGCCTCCGGCACCAACCCGTCCATGTTCGAGCCCGTCCACGGCTCGGCCCCGGATATTGCGGGCCAGGGCATTGCGGACCCGACTGCCGCCATCCTGTCGGGCGCCATGTTGCTGCGCCACCTGGGTGACGAGGCGGGTGCGCAGCGCATTGAGAAGGCGGTTGCCGAGGACGTATCCGCCCGCGGCGATGCCCCCATTCGTACGACTGAGGTGGGCGACCGAATCGCCGCCGTAGTCTAGACCAAATTTTGCGGGAGCGCCCTGTAGTATCAGCCCAATGACTACAGTGCGCTCCCTTCGTACGTTTTCCGCCGCCGTCCTCGCCGCGAGTGCCCTAGCTCTCGGCAGTTGCTCGAGCACGCCTGAGACGCAGACTTCCGAGGAAGTCGCAGCCCCCAGCACCCCCACAGTCGACCCCGACGCGTCATCGTTCTTTGACGCTGCGGAAGAAGCCGTCGTCACGGATAAGGACCAGGCGCTCACCGGCGCCCAGACTGCGGTCGAGAAGGGCATCCCGATGTTTTTCGATGGTCCAGATACCGCAGCGAAATTGGAAAAACTCGGCGTGACCAAGGTCTACACGGCCGGCAACGTGGGGACCTATGAGAATGCGGAGACGCTGGAGCAGGGGGCATCGGCAAGCGAGCATTTTGGGGAGATGCAGACCGTTGCTGGCATGACGCCGCCGGAGCCCCGTGACCTCACCGCGCTCGTTACGGCGAAGACTGGATTGGCAGATATTGCCACGGCACGCGCCGCGGGCGCGACCGTGATGCCGCTTGCGGTGGGTGACCCGCGCGTGACGAAGGCGTCCATGGACGCCGTGTCCAAGGGCAACGTCGTGGCGCTGGGCCCGGGGTTTGGCACACAAGAAAACTTTGATCGTAGAGTCGAGCTCGCCGCGAATGGCGAGCTGCCTGGCGGCGGCGGACTCGTATTCCCGGGCCGACGCATGGTGGCGCTCTACGGGCACCCGTCGGGCCCTGCGCTCGGCGTGATGGGCGAGCAGGACCCGGCCGGCTCGGTCGCGAAGGTCAAGGAGCTCGCGGCGCAATACCAGGAGTTCACGGATTACCCGGTTATCCCAGCCTTCGAGGTCATCGCGACGGTGGCCTCCGGCGGCCCGGGACCGGATGGCAACTACTCGAATGAGTCGGACCCGGCGGAGCTGGAGCCCTACGTCGACGCGATTGTGGACGCGGGCGGGTACGCCATCCTTGACCTGCAACCGGGCCGAGCGAGCCTGTTGGAACAGGCACAGCGCTACGAGGACCTGCTCTCGGGCCCCAACGTGGGACTTGCGCTTGACCCCGAGTGGAAGATTGGTCCGGATGAGCTGCCGATGGAAAACGTCGGCCACGTCGAAGCCGCAGAGGTCAACGAGGTCGCAGACTGGCTGGCGGGGTTAGTCTCTGAGAAGAAGCTGCCGCAGAAAGCGCTCGTGCTGCACCAGTTCCAGCAGCAGATGATTCGCGACCGCGAGACAATAAAAACCGACCACCCGGAGCTTGCCTTCGTCCTTCACGCGGATGGCCACGGTCCGACCGGCGTCAAGATGGAGACATGGAACGTCATGCGGGAAGGATTGAGTTCGGACTACTTCATGGCGTGGAAGAACTTCATTGATGAAGACGAGCCCATGCTTACCCCAGAGGGAACATTTTCTGTCGAACCGCGCCCCTGGTTCGTCAGTTACCAGTAATCTAGCTCACTATGAGCCATCCTACCGTCGAGCTTGAGGAGGTCACGGGCTTCCTCGCCCAACACGAACCCTTTTCGCGCCTACCCCATCTCGCCGCGTTGACGTCAGAGCTCAGCGTGCTCTACGCCCGCCGCGGCACGCAGCTGCTGAGGGCGGGCGAACGGGGCGATAACCTCTACATCATTCGCTCCGGCGCGGTGGATGTCATCAGCGAGGAAGGCCAGCTCGTGGACCGCCGCGGGGCGGGGGAGTCTTTTGCGTATTCGACGCTCGTCGAGGATCCAGTTTCATGCTATACCTTTGACGTGGTCGAGGACTGCCTGCTCCTTGTGCTGCCGCGCGCTGCTTTTCAGGCAGTCTCCGCGGAGAACCCGGACCTCGCGCGCTTTTACGACACGGAGGCCCGCCGCGCTTCCCACCTCGCGCACGAGCTGCAGGAGGACTCGACGGAGCTGCTGCGCACGCGCCTGTCTGAGATGACGCTGCGGCCGGTACAGTCTGTGTCTCCCGATGCCACCATCGTCGAGGCCGCCCGCGCGATGACGCAGGCGGAGACATCGTCGCTGCTCGTCCTCGACGACGGCCAGCTGCGCGGCATCGTCACGGACCGTGACTTGCGCACCCGGGTTCTTGCGGCGAACCTGGATCCCTCCGAGCCCGTGCGTCGCATTATGACGGAAAATCCACTGTCCGTGCGCCCCGACGCCATGGCCATGGAAGTCCACCTTCTCATGACGGAGCGCGGCTTCCACCACATGCCGGTGGTCGGCGACCGCGTCCTCGGCGTCGTCACGGATTCGGAGATCGCCCGGCTCCTGCATGCGGATCCCATTTTTGTTGCCGCGGATTTGTCCCGCCGCAGCAGCCTCGCCGAACTCCGCGGCGCCTTTACGGAGGCCGCCACGCTCGCCGTGCGCTATATCGATCGCGGCTCGAGCCCCCAGGAGGTCGCGAACATCATTACGATGGCCGCGGACGCCTTGGCCCGCCGTCTGTGCCAACTCGGGGAGCTCGAGCTTGGCCCGCCGCCCGTGCCATATGCCTTCGTTGCGGTTGGCTCCCAGGGCCGCCGAGAAATGGGTCTCGCCTCGGACCAGGACAACGCGCTTGTCCTCGACAACTCCTATGACGCGGAGGCTCACGGCGAGTACTTCGCGCGCCTGGCCGAGTTCGTCTGCCGTGGCCTCGACGCAGGCGGCCAGTCCCTGTGCCCGGGCGACATGATGGCGATGAATCCCCGCTGGCGCATGACGGTCGTTCAGTGGGAACAGACCTTTGCAACGTGGACCGCCGCCCCGGAGCCCGATGCCTTGCTCCACGCCCAGGTATTCTTCGACTTCCGCGCGGTCGCGGGCACCCTCGCGCTGGGCGAGCGCGTCCACGCCTCGGCCGTCGCGGCGGCGACCTCGCAGCGCCTTCACGCACACCTGGCGAGCCTTGCCGCCCGCCGCGAGCCGCCGCTCACGTTCTTCCGCGGCCTCGTGGTCGAGCGTGACGGCCAGCACGTCAACACCCTCGATATCAAGAAGGGCGGCACCGCCGGCATCGTCCAAATGGCGCGCCTCTTCGCCCTTGCCGCAGGTTCGACAGCCCTCGAGACCGATGATCGTCTTTCCTCGACTGCCGGGAAAAGCGTTTCTGCCGCCGGAGCCCACGAGCTTACCGATGCCCACTCGGTCCTCCGCGCACTCACCCTCCGCCACCAATCGCTCCAGGTCCGGGCTGGGCAAACCCCGAACTATCGCATCGACCCTGCGCAGCTCAGCCGTCTCGAACGCGAACAGTTGCGCGATGCCTTTCGCATTATCAAGTCGATGCAGAACGCCTTGGCCACCAAGTATCCTGTACGCAATATCTAATTTTTGAGGGAGGAGGCTCGTCCATGCTGACTCGTTTCTTTACGCGTAGAAAGTTGGACCTCGACCCGCCCGAAAAATCCACGCCGCTCGCCAAGGTGGAGTTTCTTGCCGTCGATTTTGAAACCACCGGCTTCGACTCCAGTCGCGACCGCATTGTTTCCATGGGCTGGGTTCCCGTGCGTGGCCAGCTCATCGCGCTTGGTCTGTCTGGCTACCACGTCATCCGCGGCGTCGAGGTGGGGGAGTCCGCCACCATCCATGGCATCACCCACGACGAGTCCGCCCACGGCACTCCGCTTGCCGATGCCCTCGATGCCCTCCTCGCCGCACTCCACGGCCGCGTCCTCCTCGCGCACTTCGCCAGCATCGAGGCAGACTTTCTCGACGCCGCCTGCCTCGAGCTGCGCGGTGAGCTACCCACGCTCACCATTGCGGATACCTTCGCGCTGGAGCGGCGCCGCATGGAGCGTACCGGCGCCGTGCCCCGCGGCGAAGACCTTCGGCTCGCCCGCGTGCGTGAGCGCTATGGGCTACCACGCTACGGCAGCCACAACGCGCTGTCCGATGCCCTTGCCTGCGGCGAACTCTTTCTCGCTCAGCAATCCCATATCAACGCCGCACGCCTCAGCGACGTCGTCACCGAGCGCAGAATTTAATGCATAGCTCTTTCCAGGCGACACAGCTGTTAATCCCACCTTTGCACGTTTGCTAACCCTGCCCTGAGTATGATTGCCTCCATGCGCTTAGGACGAATTGCACACCAAGAAGGACTTTGTTTCGCCATCATCGAGGGCGAGCCCGGCTCGCTCGTCGCGAAGGAAATTTCCGGCACCCCGTTTACCCCGCCGGAGACCACCGGCCGCGAGTTTAAGGAAGGCGAGTTCCGCCTCCTCGCGCCGACGTTGCCCACCAAGGTCGTCGCGCTCGGCCGCAACTACGCCGACCACGTCGCCGAGGTCTTCGCCAAGTCAGCAGACGACCTGCCGCCGACCATTTTCGTCAAGCCGTCCACCGCCGTCATCGGCCCCGGCGCTCCCATCAAGATCCCGGAGTTCGCCACCAACGTCGAGTTCGAGGGCGAGCTCGCCGTCGTCATCTCCAAGGTCTCCAAGAACATCGATCCGGAGCACTGGCAGGACCACGTCCTTGGCTTCCTCATTTGCAACGACGTCTCCTCCCGCGACCTCCAGTTCAAGGATGGCCAGTGGGCACGTGCCAAGGGCATTGACACTTTCTGCCCGCTTGGTCCCTGGATCGAGACCGACATCAACAAGTTCGATCTCGATGACACCAAGATCAACGCCTACCTCACCCACGACGGCGTCCGCGAGCAGAAACAGGACTCCAACACGAACCAGATGATCGTGAAGATGGGCGGGATCCTCGCCGAGATCTCCCAGTCCATGACCCTACTGCCCGGCGACGTTGTCACGACCGGTTCCCCGGCTGGCACCGCGCCCATGGTCCCGGGCGACTCCATCGAGATCGAGATTCCCGGCATCGGTTCGCTCACGAACCCCATCGAGCGCGCCTAGGCACTCCTGCCAGTAGCATCGATGCAATGACACAGCACCATCATCACCACGAGCACAAGGGTCCTGGATACCAGCCCACCGCCGAGGAAATGGAAGCCCGCTACCTCGAGTCCGAGCAACTGTGGTCCGGCAACCCCAACTCCACGCTTGTCGATTACGCGGGCACGCTCAAGCCCGGCACCGCCCTTGACATCGGCTGCGGCGAAGGCGCGGACCTTGCCTGGCTCGCCGCGCACGGCTGGGACGCCGAAGGCATCGACTTCGCGCCTACCGCCGTTGCCCGCACCCGCGCACACGGATTAACCGCTCGCGTCGCGGACTTCGCCGAGCTCGGCGGCACAACCTATGACTTGGTCTCGGTCCACTACGGAGGGATTCCCGCGACCGCGGAGGCAGTCTCGCTCCTCGAGTCGCTTGTCGCTCCTGGTGGTACGCTCCTCTTCGTCCACCACGAAATGGAATCCGATGAGGTGGCCATGCCAGAATGGCTCGCCGAACAACTCACGCAGCTCGAGGTCGTCGAATTATCCCGCCGCGAACGTCACGTCACGCACGGCGCCGGGGCCATGCACCACAGAGACGTTATCCTTGTCGCTCGTCGTCATTCCTAGTCGGCGAAGCTGGTCTCCTCCGGTTCGGGCAGCGGGATGAGGTTGCGCTCGGCGGCGAGCTGGTCGGCGCGCTGGGCAATGGTCTGGCGCCACCGCTGGGCCATAATCCCCTGCGGCTCCGTCGACTCCCACGTGCCGTCTTCAAACAACCAGTACACAAAGCCGGTGACGGGGTCGAAGAGATAATCACACCGGCGGTCCGTCTTGGCGTTGTGATGATGCTGGCATACCGCAATCAAATTATCCGTCGACGTTTCACCACCGTCCCCGTACTCCACGCGGTGGTCGAGCTGCGCGTACTTCGCCGGCACCGTAC
>NZ_KQ959771.1:0-73859 GCF_001552965.1 Corynebacterium sp. DNF00584
CGCCGACATAAAAACAACAAACAACAACTACATATTTAAAGGCCGCTTGCCGGGAAGAACACGCTTCTTCCCGGCAAGCGGTCTTTTTGCGGTCTTGGCATACCGAAGGCAGAACGCGCCGACGGTCATGCCGAGCCTTTTGGCGGGCCGGCGACAGTCGGAGCCTGAAACGTAAATGAGGCATCGAATCTACCGCTTCGCGATTCTTCAACAGCTCATACATAATGGGGTGCTCGAATGCATCGGCCTCGCTACATCCCGAGTACAGGGCTATCGTTACGCAGAGGGGTCATCGGCACACGGAGGCACGCGAGCGCTACACGCCCACACGTTTTGTGAAGTGCCCCGAGTTTTGTTCCTAGGCATTTGCCTTGATCGTTATTATTTCCTGTGGCGGGGTCTGCTTCCAAAAATCGGTTTCCACCTCAACCGGGTTCGGTATCCCAAGCTTTGGTGGAGCCTTGTCTCGTTCCACCATGACACCCACTCGAACGTCGCGATTTCTACCTCGACAACATCATCCCACCTGCGAGTATGGATCAGCTCGTTCTTGTAGGAGCCGTTAACGTTTTCAGCCAGAGCATTGTCATAAGAATCCCCGACAGTTCCGGTGGAAGCGGCAATCCCGTGCTGGGCAAGGCGCTCGTTGTAGACCACGCTGACGTACTGCGAGCCGTGATCCGAATGGTGAATGAGACCTGTTGTTTCCTCAGCACACACGATCGCCTGATTAAGAGCTTGCAGCGGCAACGCTTCGGTGCGCATGGAGTCTGATAACGCCCACCCAACGATCCGTCGGGAGTAAACGTCGGTGACAAACGCGGCATACACAAAGCCTTTCTTCGTGCGCACATACGTAATGTCAGCCACCCACAGTTTGTTCGGGCCGGGGGCTTTGAACTCACGCTCGACCAAGTCTGGGCGCAGATCCGGCCTGTTGAGGTGTACGGGTTGTGATTGGTGATCTGCCTTTGCCTTTGCCAGAAACACCAGCTAGGCGCATCAGCCGGGCGGTTTGTTCACGACCGATGTCGATTCCGTCACGGTCAAGCGCATGCCACATTTTCCGCACCCCGTAAACACCGTAATTATCCTGATGAACAGCCCTAATGCGTTCAATCAGCACAGCATCGCGAAGGCGACGAGCACTTAATCCACGGGCCTTGGACTGGCGATAACCACGCGAGGTGATAAACCCACCAGCCCGGCTATTCTTCAACGTCTTACAAATGAACTCGATAGAGAAACGATTCCGGTGTTCATCGATGAATCGGATCATTTCCGACGTTTGGGGTCGAGTTCCGACGCGAAAAAAGCTGAGGCAGCCTTCAGCAGCTCATTAGTATCGCGTAGCTCTTGATTCTCACGGCGTAGTCTCGCGTTTTCGGCGGCCAAATCTTCAGGCACAGGTTCTGGAGTGTTTCCCGAACGGCGGGCCTGCTGGGTCCATTGACGAGCTGTGTGCCATGAAACCCCCAGCTTTGGGGCTACTGCCTGGCACGCGGCTTGCATCGACATATTTTCCGCCAAGATGCGGTCCTCAACGAGACGGACCACGCGGTCCTTCGCATCCTGGTCAAATTTCCTTGG
Organism: Corynebacterium sp. DNF00584; assembly: GCF_001552965.1. NCBI lineage: Bacteria > Bacillati > Actinomycetota > Actinomycetes > Mycobacteriales > Corynebacteriaceae > Corynebacterium > Corynebacterium sp. DNF00584. The sequence goes on from NZ_KQ959771.1 coordinate 1,591, forward strand.
CATGTTCCAGATTTTCCCATCTACTCAAACGGAACAAAACCTGGGGCACTTCAGCGATTCAAGGGGGCCTGTCGTTTGCTTGGTGGGACGCTCGCTACTTTGCGTTAGCGTCGAAAGGAAGGCATCCCATCTTTCCATCGGCTCGTACTGGAGGGGCCGAGTAGAACGGCGCGACTGCCTGCGCGCGGATACAGAAGCGTGCGGCACGCAGTTACGCATTTAGTTCGGAAACGGGACGTTGGGGTCGTGCCAATTCGTGATGGGATCGTTGACGAATACGGGGTCGAGGCGGGGCGGGCGCTGCTACTCGGGAAGGAAGCTGTAGGTATACAGCACGGGATTGTGGATGGTGAGCTCGTAGTTGACGCCGCGGTCCTCGGCTTGGGAGACGAGGTTGTTGACCTCGGCGCGATGGAAGAGGTGGACAGCGGCGAGCAGTGTAGCGGCGAGGAGGAGGACAGTGGCGGTGACAATCTTGAGCATTGTTGCGGTCTTCATGGCGTTCCTCCTCCTGGTGTTTACGGGCTTGAGGGTATCGGAGTGGAGTGCAGCGTGCAACGAGGCTTGATAGCAGACAGAGGATGCTAGCGAGGGTCGGGTGGCAACGGAGTTCCAACGAAGCGGGCCGCGAAAGTTCCTATGTTCGAATATTCACAGCAGTCACAGAGGTTAACTTGGGGGATCCGCAGGCAACTGACTTGGGGGCTCGCCATTATTGTGCGGATCGGGCATGGTGAGAATTGAAATGGGAAATTGTGTTGTTATAGCTACCCCATTCTTCGACCAGTGGTTTTCGCAGCATTTCTCATCGTGCGGAAAGCATGAAAAATCCCTCTCTGCGTGCACCGGAGAGGGATTGTGGGCGTGTAGGACGTCAATTTTAGAACGTAGTGCCTAATTGTGACGTGAATGTGCGTTGCTCGCCGCTCAGCGGGTCGGTGAAGGAGAGCGTGCGCGCAATGAGATGCATCGGGATGGTCATGTCTTCGGCGTCCTCGGGAAGCACGGTGGGATAGACCGGGTCGCCGAGGATGGGGTGGCCGGCGGCCCACATGTGGAGGCGGAGCTGGTGCGTCTTCCCGGTGGTGGGCTTGAGGACGTAGCGCGCGAGCGAGGGTTGCGGGCCGTGGATGGCTTCGAGGGCTGCCTGCTCCGAACTAGACAGGGGCATGACAGACTCGAGCGTGGTGATGGCGTTGGGTTCGCCTTCGACGAGCGTGCCTTGGATTTCGCCGGGGACCTTGTGGATGCGGGAGCGCCAGGTAATGGGGGCATCGGAAGGCTGGTAGGCGGCGACGGCCTCGTAAGTCTTGGAGACTTCCCGGTTGGCGAAGAGGGTTTGGTAGGCGCCGCGGACGGTGCGGTCCTTGGTGAAGAGAAGGACGCCGGCGGTAAGCCTGTCGAGGCGGTGGGCGGGGGAGAGTTCGGAAAGACCGGTCGAGCGGCGCAGGCGCACGGTGGCGGTCTCAGTGATGTGGCGCGCGCGGGGCATGGTGGCCATGAAGTGGGGCTTGTCGGCTACGAGGAGTTGGTCGTCTTCGTAGAGGATCGGAATGTCGTAGGGGACGGGTGTTTCCGGAGCGGGGGTGCGGTAGAAGTAGACGTCGGAGCCCTCAGTAAGGACGGAGTCCGGAGAAAGGACGGTGCCGTCGCGGAGAACCACCTCGCCAGCATCGAAGCGGGCGAGGACTGCGGCCTCGTTGTCTGAGGGGTGGCGGTGGCGCTGGGAGGATACGAGGTGCCAGACGAATGAGTAGGCGGTGAGCCCGGGTTCGGGAACGCGGGCGCGAGTGGCGTTGAGACCATCGCGGATGGGCAACGGGGTGAAGCCTTTGCGCATGTGTACTAATCTATTGGCCATGGATTTTAACGCCCTTCTCGAACCGATTGTCGCCTTCTTCTCCGATGGTATCGGTGCTGTCATCGCCCGGATCGGTGAGTTCTTCTATAACGTCTTCTTCCCGGCGAATGCGGAGGCCGCTCACACCACCCCCGAGATGTGATCTAGCTGGTAGCGTCCGGTCTTATGGGCGGTATACTAACGGTATAACCACTTCGAAAGGATGGATGTCATGGCCAAGGAAGACATTGTTGTCGTTGCAGTCGATGGCTCGGAGGCGTCAAAGAACGCTGTGCGGTGGGCCGCAAACACCGCGATGAAGCGCGGCATCCCGCTGCGTATTGCGTCGAGCTACACGGTTCCGCAGTTCCTCTACGCAGAGGGCATGGTTCCGCCCAAGGAACTCTTTGATGATCTGCAGGCGGAGACGCTGGAGAAGATCGAAGCTGCACGTGCCGTGGCTCATGAGGTTGCGCCGGACATCAAGATTGGCCACACCATCGCTGAGGGTTCGCCGATCGACATGCTGCTCGAGATGTCGCATGACGTCACCATGGTTGTCATGGGTTCCCGCGGCATGGGCGGCCTGTCCGGCATGGTTATGGGTTCGGTCTCCGCGTCGGTTGTCTCCCACGCGTCCTGCCCGGTCGTCGTCGTTCGCGAGGACAACCAGGTCACCGAGTCCACGAAGTACGGACCCGTTGTGGTCGGCGTCGATGGCTCCGAGGTCTCCCAGAAGGCTACGCACTACGCGTTCGCTGAGGCTGCGGCCCGCGGTGCTGAGCTTATCGCCGTCCACACATGGATGGATATGCAGGTGCAGGCGTCGCTTGCCGGCTTGTCTGCCGCGCAGGCCGAGTGGGCCGAGGTTGAGAAGGAACAGGGGGTGCTGCTCACTGAGCGCTTGGCCGAGTTCCAGGCCGAGTACCCGGATGTCCCGGTGAAGAAGGTTATCGCTCGTGACCGTCCGGTGCGCGCGCTTGCCGATGCCGCCGCGGGTGCCCAGTTGCTCGTTGTCGGCTCGCATGGTCGCGGCGGCTTCAAGGGCATGCTGCTGGGTTCCACCTCGCGCGCGCTGCTGCAGAACGCGCCGTGCCCGATGATGGTTGTCCGCCCGGATTCTGAGTGATAACCGTGTGCGTTAGTTTCTCGGAACATTTATAGAATGTTTCGATTAGCTAACGAATGAGTAAGCGTCCAATAACGATATTGGACGCTTTCTCGCTTTTTCTTGATTTTCTCGAGCAACGGGCGCACCATGGGAGATGGACCAAAAAGTTACTTAGAAAAGGAGCGCTCTCATGAGCTTCATTGGTTGGATTATCGTCGGTATTATCGCTGGTTGGATTGCAGAGAAGATCATGGGCCGCGACGACAGTCTCATTATGAACCTGATTATTGGTTTGGTGGGTGCTTTCGTGGGTGGCGGCATCCTCAAGCTGCTGGGTATCGGCGGCTCGAACGGTTGGATTCTCTCGATCGTTACCGCGGTTGTGGGTGCGGTTGTCTTCCTGTGGATCGTGGGTCTTATCCGCGGTCGCGGTGCGAAGAAGTAATATAATTCGCGCCGGACATACCGGTTTGTCTACAGTGTGTAGATGAACCGGTTTTCCAGTTTTTCACCCCCTGGCTGGAGCCACCTACCCGATACCCCGTGAAGGAGCACTGTGACAACCCCGAAGAAGTCCCGACGCAACCGGCCAAGTCCGCGTAGCCGCCTGCTCGAGTCGGCGACGAACCTCTTTAACACGGAGGGCATCCGTGTCATCGGCATCGACCGCATCCTGCGCGAGGCGGACGTGGCGAAGGCGTCGCTCTACTCGCTCTTTGGCAGCAAGGACGCGCTCGTCATCGCGTATATCGAGGCGCTTGACGAGCAGGCCCGCACCGTATGGACTGAGCGCACCCAGGATGCGACGACGGAGGAGAAGGTGCTTGCCTTCTTCGACATCGAGATCGAGGAGCAGCCGGGCAAGGAATTCCGTGGCTCGCACTTCCTCAATGCGGCGGGCGAGTATCCGCGCCCGGAAACGGACCTAGAGCGCGGCATTGTCGAGGCGTGTCACACGCACCGCGATTGGATGCACACGGTGCTCACGGACCTGCTCAGCGCGCGCAACGGCTATCCCTCGGGCGAGCAGGCGAACCAGATTCTTATCCTGCTCGACGGCGGTCTCGCGGGGGCGCGCCTGCGTCGCGACGTGGCACCGCTGCGGACTGCGCGCGAGATGGCGCAGCAGATGCTTGCTGAGCCGCCGGCGGATTACACGATTTAGCTCTCTTCACCGGACTTCTTAGCTTCGCGCTCCTCGCGTAGGAGCTGCGCGCGCAGCTCTGCGACGCGCTTGGCCTCGGCCTTGGCGGCCTTCTTCTGCGCGCGGCGCTCGGCGCGGGGGATTTTACGGGATGCCCTGTGGCGCTGCCAGGACTCGCGGCGGGCGGCATGGGCGGCATCGGAAAGCGGGTAGCGGCGGCGTAGCAGGGTCTCATTGACGAGGGTCTGGGTGAGCGTATAGAGGTTCGACGTGAACCAGTAGAGGATGACCGCCACGGGGACGGGGCCGTGAATGGCGGCATTCCACAGCAAGTAGGGGGTCAGCACTGCGAAGAACGCGAGCACGTACAGCATGCGGCGCGGCATGGTCTTGTCGAATTGGGTGGTGAGGAAACCGCGGTAGCAGGAGATGCACATGTTGATAAATGTGGCAGCGAGCGCGGCGAGCAGAAGCGGCATGATGAGGTGGCGGACCTCGCCGCCAGTGACGCCGTACTGCGTGGCCCAAGACTCGGGCATGGAGACATAGGCGGGTAGCGGAACGCCGGCGAGCGTGGTGCTGCGGAAATCTTCGACCTCATCCGCGGAGATGAGCCCGATGGCGCCCGTAAACGACGGGCGGGCCATGCGCAGGATGACCTGGTAGAGGCCGATGAAGACGGGCACCATGATGAAGGGAATGAGGCAGCCGGCCACGGGGCGGTAGTGGTAGCGCTCGTGGACTTCCTTGACCTTTGCCTTGTGTGCCGCGATGTCCGCTGTCGTCGTGGCCTGGGCGAGCTCCGCATTGAGCGCGGCGAGCTCAGGGCGCATGAGTGCGGAGCGGCGGCCGGAGCGGATGGCGGACCAGTTAAGCGGCCAGATGAGGGAGCGCACCGTGAGCACGAGGAGCGGAATCGATACGAGCCATGCGGTCTGATCGCCGAGGAAGCTGTGGAGAATGAGGTGCCAGAGCTTCATGATGGCAGAGACCGGGTAGACGAAGATATCAATCACGCGGGTTCGGGCCTTTCTCTGAAGGGCAGTACAGTGTTGAGCATGAAGAAGTCGCTCATGAGCGTCACCCACGTTGTGGGCGAGCTGTTGCTTACCGCTGGGGTCCTTCTCTTGCTCTTCGCATTCTATGAGTCCTACTGGACGAATATTGAATCAGGCAAGCTGCAGGATCAGGCGTCTGAGAAACTCGATGAGGAATGGGTCAACCCGCGCGGGCAGCTCCACCCGGAGCTGGGCGAGGCTTTCGCCCGCATGTATATCCCTACGTTCGGCTCGGATTACCAGTTTGCGATAGTCGAGGGCACGAACGACGAGGACCTTCTCGCTGGCCCTGGGCGCTATACGGACAGCCAGATGCCTGGGGAACTCGGAAATTTCGCCGTTGCCGGCCACCGCGTGGGCAAGGGTGCCCCGTTCAATGATCTGGGCAACCTGCAGACGTGCGACGCGATTGTGGTTGAGACGCAGTCCGAGTGGATTACCTACCGCGTGCTGCCGATTGATGGTGAGCCCGCGGACTGCCTCACGCCCGAACAACAGGGGAAGCTCACGGGCGAGTATGCGAACGTGCTGGGCCGCTCCATTACGCTTCCGAGCGACGTGGGAACCATCGCGCCGGTGCCTGGGACGGACAACGCGGAGGCATCGGAAGGCTTGATCACCTTGACGACCTGCCACCCGCAGTTCTCGAACGCAGAGCGCATGATCATCCACGCAATGGAGACGGACCATCAGCCGAAGGTCGCGGGCGAGCGCCCAGCCGTATTGGAGGAAAGCTAAATGTACAGAGCCATATGGAACCTGCTGCCGGGGCCGCGCTGGGTGAAAGCGACTTTCTCGCTCGCCCTGCTCGTCGCCGTATTCTTTCTGCTCATGGACGTCGTGTTTCCATGGGTGTCGGAGATGATGCCGTATAACGACGTAGCGGTTTAGAGCCCGAGGTTTTTAATTGCTTCCTTGGCGATGAGTTCGGCCTTGACAGTCTGTGCTTGGTTCGTCCACACGAGGACGGCCTCGTTGTCCTTCTGGACGGCGTAGACGGAGAGATCCTCGTTGAGGACGCCACGGCCGCCTTGCCAGCCGCCCTCATCCACAGGCTCCGTCTGGTCGATGGGGGCGGCCCAATCCACGGCGGCGCGGGCGCGCTCTACGGTGCCGAGGTCGCGCACCATGACGGTCGCCTGGGGCGCTTCGGGGTAGGACCAGAAGACGCAGGCGGGCGTGCCAAAGCGGGTATCGAGACCCTGCTTGGTCATGCGCTGGCCGTTGGTCTCCGCGACCCATTGGGGGTCGAGGTACGGGCATTCCTGATCCCACGCGTTGACGATGGCGGGGGAATCCACGGGAAAACCGTCGACCGCCGCGTTATCCGTGAGCGGGTCGGCGGCGACGGCACTCGATTCGGCGGGTTCGGGAGTGTCCTGCGCAGAGCAGCCAGCGAGGAGGGCGGCACACACGAGGGGCAGTAGGATATGGCGCATGGACACCAGCTTAACGACAGAATCTGATGCACTGCGCAATGGCGTGCATATCCTCACCACCACGCTGCTGGTCGTGGCCATCTTTACGGTGGTGTCCATGCCTATGAGTTCGGCGGTGTCCACGCTCATGTTGTTGTCGACCTTCGCCATTATCTACTTCGGTGGTTGGAATTTCCTCGAGCGCTGGACGCTGGGGCCTAAGATTTTGTGGCTCGTGGTGCTCACCGTGACGTGGTTCGCGGCGATGCTCATCGCGCCAGCGGCGATGTACCTGCTGTTCTCGCTTATGTTCCTCTACCTCTTCGTCGTGGACGATTGGCGCGGCATTCTCATGGTGGGTTTTGCAACGGCGCTGTCGATTGGCGTGCAGATTCCGAACGGCATCACCTTCGGCGGCGCGATGGGCCCGCTGGTCTCCGCGGTGGTCGTCGTCGCCATCTACTACGCGTTTAACGCACTCGCCGAGATGACACGGGAGCTCAAAGAAACGCAGGCTCAGCTCGCGGAGTCCGAGCGCAATGCGGGTGTCATTGCCGAGCGTCAGCGCATCGCTCACGAGATTCATGACACGCTGGCGCAGGGGCTCTCCTCTATCCAAATGCTCCTCCATGCGGCGGATCGTGATCTCGACACGCACAACGAGGATAAGGCGCGCGAGCGGATTGCGCTCGCGCGTACCACCGCGTCTGACAACCTCCATGAGGCGCGTGCAATGATCGCTGCTCTTCAGCCGACGGCGCTTGCGGAGACCTCGCTCGCTGGCGCCTTGGAGCGCATGACGGCGAATTTCGCGGCGACGGCCGGGATTGACATCGACGTTGACGTGGAAGGCGACGCGGCCCAGCTACCCATGAAGATTGAGGCGGCGCTCCTGCGCATCGCGCAGGGCGCTGTGGGCAACGTGGTGAAGCACTCGGGCGCGACGAAGGCGCGCGTGACCGTCACGTACGACGAGAACGAGGTGCGTGTGGACATCGTGGACAACGGGCGGGGCTTCGACCCTGCGGCCGTGGAGGCGCGCCCGGCCGGACTCGGACACATTGGTCTGTCTGCTATGCATCGCCGGGCAGAAGAGCTGGGCGGGACCGTCACCCTCGAGTCCACGCCGGGCTCTGGGGCGGCGGTATCTGTTAGCGTGCCCTTAGTATAGAATGACGGTGTTCAAAAGTTTGATATAAGGAGCGTTCGTTGTGATTAGGGTCCTGCTGGCAGACGACCATGAAATCGTGCGCCTCGGTCTCCGCGCCATCCTGGAAGGCGCAGAGGACATCGAGGTCGTGGGTGAGGTCGCGACGGCAGAGGCCGCCATCGACGCCGCCGCGCGCGGCGGGATCGACGTCATCCTCATGGACCTGCGCTTCGGCGCGGGCATCGAAGGCACCCGCGTCATGGGCGGCGCCGAGGCCACCCGGGCCATTCGCCAGGGCGACAACCCGCCCAAGATCCTCGTCGTGACCAACTACGACACGGACGCGGATATCCTCGGCGCCATCGAGTCGGGTGCTGTGGGCTACTTGCTCAAGGATGCGCCGCCGGCGGAGCTCCTCGCGGCGGTGCGCTCCGCGGCGGACGGCGACTCGGCGCTCTCGCCCGTTGTCGCTGACCGTCTCATGACGCGCGTGCGCACTCCGCGTACCTCGCTGACGCCGCGTGAGCTCGAGGTCCTGCAGCTGGTCGCCGCAGGTGCGTCGAACCGCCAGATTGGCCAGGACCTCATGCTCTCTGAGGCGACGGTGAAGTCCCACCTCGTGCATATTTATGACAAGCTGGGCGTGCGTTCGCGCACCTCGGCCGTGGCTGCGGCGCGCGAGCAAGGCGTGCTTTAAGCGTTGGCCTCGTTGTAGGCCTCAATGATCACGTTAGGGATCTTGCCGCGGTGGGCGACCGGGATGCCCCGGGTGCGGGCCCAATCGCGGATGACGCTGGGGCTCACACGGCGTGCGTCGGGCTCGGGTGCGATGTGCGCAGCACTCACAAACGGATCGAGGGCAGCGCGGAATTTCGCCGCGTTGGCAGGGGAAAGATCCAGCAAGTACGTCGTTCCGTCGACGGAAAAACGGATGACTTCCACTTCGCTTTCGGACAGCGGGGTGTGGTCCAGGTCGTCATAGAACTGTGTGACTTCGCGACGTGACATGGGAAAAGCCCTTTGAATACTATTGTGGGGGTTTCGACTATGCAATGACAGGTGACTTTGTCCCGCAAAACAGTGCTCCGTCTTTCTCATGGTGACAGAACATGGGACTAATTCGATCATAAAATCGGTCGCGTCAACAAAAGCGTTACGCAATTGAAGAAGAAATTCCTCAAATTAATAAAACAACCCGGAATCACCATAAAGGTGCATTCCGGGTTAATCGAAATCGAAGGAAATTACAGGCGTTCCTGGATTTCCTGAGTAACTCCGTCAATATCGGCCGAAATGGATTCATGTGCGCGGCGACGTTGCTGGTCCGTCATGTATTCGGCGTTGTCGACCGCCTTGTCGAGCTCGTCGAGACGCTCGCGGACGTCGCGCTGGAAGCCCGCCGGAAGGCCCGAGCCCGGCAGCGAGTTGCGCACGCCAGCGATGCGCGCCTTGAGCGGAGCGCCGTGGCCCGACAGAGACGCGAGCTGGTCCACGGAGACGCCGGCCCGCTTGGCCTTGCGCTGCTCTAGGGCCTCGCGGCCGGACATAATGCCACGGTAGATAAGCGGCAGCAGCAGCGGGGCGGCGGCGCGGAGGGCGCCGGCGTAGCGGTTGACGGTCTTGGCGTTGAAGCGGCCTTCTTTAATCTTCTGCAGCTCCTGCTTGGCGCGCTTCTGCTCGTGCTTGCGCTTGCGCTTGAGACCCTTTTCCTCGGCCTTAATGAGGTGCTTTTCCTGCTTGGCTAGCAGCTTTTGCTGACGTTCGCGTGCCTTGCGGGCGTCCTTGACCTCGGCCAGAGCGCGGGTCTTTGCTGCCTTAATCTCGGCCTTCGCCTCGTTGCGACGCTTGCGGAGGGTCTTCATGATGCTGGCCATGGGAATCAGTTCCTTGTGCTTCGTTGATGTTTGTGCGTTTATCGTCTTCCAACTTTACCCGTTAGGCTTGGAAGGCGTGAGGAACTACAGCGTCGGTCCCGTAGAGGCCAGCGATCTCGTGGGCTGCCGCTACCGGCTCGTGCAGCGGGAGCGCTACCCCGATGTTCCCTCCACCCATGCAAGCCTCGCCCGTGCAGAGCGTGCCGATGCCGCCCGTGCTGCGGTCCATTCCCTCCTTTCGTCGAGCTCTAAAAATTTCCGGCGGGTCGACCTTGGAGGCGACGACTTCGCACGTGAGATGGCGACCCTCGAGGCGATGGCCGCGGGAGTCCATCTCATTACGAATGCCCGCTTTCGCTATGGCGGCTGGTACGTCGAACTCGACGGGCTGGTGCGTGACGGCGAGGCCTACCTGCCCATCATCGTGAGTAACCACCGTGTGGCGAAGAAGAACCCGCACGCGACGCTCCCCGGCGTGCCGACGCACAGGCTGGGACTTTCGGCGCCGCTCGACCTGCCCTATAAGCTGCGCCATCACCCGGTGGACGGCTACCGTCTCGCACTGGGCGCGTGGGGCTTACAGGAATCCGACCTTGACTCCGGCCGGGGCGTCGTCATCGGCCAGGACCGAGAGACCGCGTTCGTCGTCGAGACCGGTGATTACTTTGAGGCGACCGAGCGTGCTCTCGCGACGCTGGAGGACCTGCCCGACTCCCCGCGCCGTGTCAAAGAGTGCGCCAGCTGCCGGTTCTGGGAGTTCTGCCGCCCGGAGCTCGAGCGCATGGACGATATTTCGCTCTTCCTGCCTGGGGATCGCGGTCGCAAGTACAGGGAGCGTGGAATCCACACGGTGCACGGCCTCATCGAGGCGAACCTCGGCGAGCCCAGTCGTCTCGCGGAGGCGTGGGAACGCGGGATCCCGCTTCTCAAGCGCCCTACCTTTGCCCCGCCGCGCCGGGCCGACGTGGAGGTCGACATCGACATGGAGGCCTACCTCGACCAGGGCGCGTACCTCTGGGGTGTGTGGCACGACGGTGCGTACCACCCGTTCGTCACGTGGCAGCCGCTGGGCGGCGCCTCAGAAGGTGAGAATTTCCACGAGTTCTGGACCTGGCTGACCGAACTGCGCAGCGCCACGCATGCGCGCGGCGAGACCTTCGCCGCCTACTGCTACTCGGCGCATGGGGAAAACCATTGGCTGCGGTCATCGGCAGAGCGCTTCGGAATTGCACAGAATGAGATCGAAGAATTCATTACTTCCGAGGACTGGGTCGACCTCTTCCTTGACGTCAAACGCAGCTTCGCTGGCCCGCATGGCCTCAGCTTAAAAACCGTCGCTCCCGTTGCTGGCCATGCGTGGGCAGAAGACGACTTTGATGGCGAAGCGTCTGTCAACGCACGCCGTGCCGCCGTTGCAGGCGACGAGAGCGCCCGTGCGCGCCTTCTGGAGTACAACTGCGGCGACGTCCAGGCGACGTACCGTATTCGCGAGTGGATGAGTGCTGGGGCGCCGGGCATCGGCGATTTATAGCTGGAACAGGACCCAGACGAGCGCGAGGATGGCGACGCCGATTGTGATTTCCATAAAGCGCGGCTCGGGCTCGGCTGCGGGTGCCTCTTTCTCCTTCTTCAGCACCGCCTTCTGTGCCTTGACCGCGCGGATCATGAAGATGGGGAAGACCGCCAGCGAGCCTAGACACAACAGCGACATGACGACGTTCTGGTAGGAATTCGTGCCGGAAATCCACAAGAGCAGGCCGCCGTTGATAAATGTCCAGCGGAGTAAGCCATACCTGTACATCTCTATTAAGCCCGCGCGCGTCGCGCCGGGGCCGCCGCCCATGGTCGAGGGCAGAAGGTAGCTCATCATGCCGATGAGTAGCTGCGCCGCAAAACCGACGAGGAGGGCAATGGTGGGAACCTTCGGCTGCATCTGCAGCATGAGCTCCACCGCGTAGTAGGCGAGCGTGAGCACGAGCCAGGTGACGGCGGCAATGGAGGACGCTGACGCGTACGTGAACTGCTTGAGGTTGACGTTGCCCAGCCACTGCTGCCAGGCGAGGACCCAGCCGATCACATACACAACGAAACCGAATTCTGGAAAACCAACGAGCGCGCCGATAATCGTGACGAGGACGCCCGCGCCCAGAATCCACAGCGTGGGCGTCATGTACTTCGAGATGCCCTGAGAGCGCCACACGGTGGGCAGGAGGATGGTGAGGCTGGCTGCGGCCGCAAGCCCGACGAAGCCGCCGATATTCGCCGCGATGTGTGCAATGAGCAGCCGCGGATTGCCCGGATCGAGCGCAAGCCAGCCGCCAAAGAACGCGCCGACGGGCAAGCAGAATGCGGATGCCGCATACGCGCCGACGATGGGCCGAAAGCGTTTCCCGGACGCACCCTTCCACTGGCCGAGGATTTCTACGCCGTGCCACGCCATGAGTACTGCGATGATGGCGGCGCCGGTAATAGTCGCGTAGGGAATCGCAAAGACCTGGCCCACCATGACGATGATGGCGCCGATATTGAGCCCGTAGATCCGATACAGCTGGCGGGGACGGGCGGCATCGGCAAGCTTGTGCTGCACGAATTTCTCGGTGAGGTGTTGGGACCACACGAGGATGGAGTTGGTGAGAATGCCCAGGGTAAAGACGTGGACGAGGAGCCATCCGTAGTTGGGGATGGCGAAGTGGGTAAGTCCAATGAGGATGAAGATCATCATCCACACAGACACCGGCCGCGCAGCGCGGCGATGCCACACGCGCGGGGAAAACTTTTCCTCGACCGTCTTTTGGTTGTTCATTCTTACGACTTTAGTCGGATAAATTTGCTGCGATCAAGGTGGGAAGGAGTGAGAGCACCGCCAACACCACCGCGTAGGCGACCCAGGGGATAACGGAAAACGCCCACCCCGTCGCCGCGCCGATGATCGAGGAGCCCAAGTAATAACAAAAGACGTACATGCTCGAGGCCTCGGCGCGGTCCTGCGTGGCACGGGCTCCCACCCAGCCGGAGGCCGTGGAATGCGCCGCGAAGAAACCGGCGGTAAACAACAACAGGCCGACGAAGAGCACCGGCAATGGCCCCGCGGCGAGCAGGGAACCCACGACCATGAGCGCGGAAGATCCGGTGAGCGTCGCCCTCCGTCCGAATCGGTTGATGAACCCTCCTGCGCGCGCGGATGACCACGTGCCGGAGAGGTACAGCAGGAAGACGAAGCCTGCGATGACGGGCGGAATCCCAAAGTGCTCGATGAGGCGGAAGCCGATGAAGTTGTACAGAGATACGAAGGTGCCCATGGCGAGGAATGCGACGGCGTAGAGCGCCGCCAAATGACCATCACGCCAGTGCTGGAAGAGGGCGGAGAGCTCCGAACGTAGGTGAATTTCTTTTGGGGTAAATCGTTGCTGCGGAGGGAGTAAGAACGCCGCGACGAGTGCGAAGACCAACGTCACGGCTGCGCCCGTCCACAGCGCGCCGCGCCAGGTGAAGACCTCGGTGGCGAACGTAGGAACGAGGCGGCCGATGAGCCCACCGATGGAATTGCCTGCGATATAGATGCCCATGGCGCGCGGGAGGGCCCTCGGTTCGAGTTCTTCTGCCAGCCACGCCATGGCCGTGGCGGGCGCACCGGACATCACTGCGCCTTGGAGGCCGCGCAGGACAATCACCGCCCATCCCGTCGTCGCGAACGGAACGAGCACGCCGATGAGCGCGGCACCAATGGCGGAGGCGAGAAGCACGCGACCGCGGCCGAATCTTTCCGAAAGGATGGACGCCGGAATGACAAAAAGCGCGAGCCCACCCGTTGCGGCGGACACGGTGAGCGCCGCCGCGCCCGAGCTCATGTCCGTCTCCTCGACGAGGACCGGCAGGATGGCCTGCGTGGAGTAGAGTCCAGAAAAAATAGCCAGGCCGATGAGCAGCATGGCGAGCGTCGCGCGGCGGGAACGAGTCATTCTTCTAGCCTGCCTCACCTGCGTTCATGTGTAAAATGTTTGAAACTCTAGTTTTCAATGCGAGGTGTGCATGAATTTCGAGGATCTGCGTGGAATCGTCGCCGTCGCGGAGCATGGTCACGTGGGCGCCGCCGCGGATGCCCTCGGCATGTCCCAGTCAGCGCTCACGCGCCGCATCCAACGAATCGAGCGCGAGCTCGGCGCCACGCTCTTCGATCGCGCCGGAAGAGCCCTTCACCTCAACGACCGTGGGAAGTCCTTCGTCCCGCGTGCGAAGGGCATGCTTGCCGATGCTGCCGCGGCCCGCGCCGAGGTCGCTCGCCTCATGGACCCGGAGCGCGGCACTGTCCGGCTCGACTTCATGCATTCGCTCGGAACGTGGCTGGTGCCGGACCTGCTGGGAAAATATCGTGCGGCCCACCCCAACGTCGACTTTGTACTCCATCAGGGCGCTGCCCGCGAGCTTGTGGATCGCGTGCAGCAAGGCGAATCCGACATCGCTCTCGTGGGCCCGAAACCGGAGGGTTTGCCCTGGCACCGGCTCGAGATGCAGCGCCTTGGCCTTGCCCTGCCTCCCGGGCATCCGAAGTCGGATGCAACCTTTGTCCGCCTCGCCGACTTCGCGGAGGAGCCCTTCATCGGCATGCTGCCCGGCTACGGTACGCGCATGCTTCTTGACGGCCTGGCTGCCGGCGCTGGTTTCACGCCGCATCTCGTCTTCGAGTCGATGGAGCTTACGACCGTTGCGGGTCTGGTTGCGGCGGGACTGGGTGGCGCGCTCATTCCGGTGGATGACCCGTACCTGCGGGTGGGCTCCGTGGTCCCGCTCGATCCGCCCGCGTACCGCGAGCTGGGCTTTACGTGGCGGCCCGGTTCGCCGGCGGCGGATCAATTCCGGAGTTTCATTGAAAAACGCGAAAAGCCCGCGCAAGGCGGGCTCTAGGCTCTAAAAATTACTTCTTAGCAGCAGCGTAACGCTCTGCAACGTCGTCCCAGTTGAAGACGTTCCAGACAGCCTTGACGTAATCAGCCTTAACGTTCTTGTACTGCAGGTAGAAGGCGTGCTCCCACATGTCGAGCATAAGCAGCGGGGTCAGGTTGATGGAGGTGTTACCAGCCTGGTCGGTGAGCTGCTGGATAGCGAGGCGACCAGCGATGTGGTCGTAACCCAGGACGGCCCAGCCGGAGCCCTGCAGGCTCAGCGCAGCGCCGGAGAAGGCCTTCTTAAAGCCCTCGAGGGAACCAAATGCCTCGTTGATGGCCTCAGCCAGCTCGCCGGTCGGCTCGCCGCCACCGTTCGGGGAGAGGTTCTTCCAGAAGATGGAGTGGTTGGTGTGGCCACCCAGGTTGAAAGCAAGGTTCTTGTAGAGAGCGCGCAGGCGGTCACCGTTGCCCTCGCCCTCAGCCTCGGCTTTGATGGCTTCGGTTGCAGCGTTAGCGCCAGCCACGTAGTTAGCGTGGTGCTTGGTGTGGTGCAGCTCCATGATCTCTGCGGAGATGTGCGGCTCGAGAGCGTCGTACGCGTAGTCGAGTTCCGGAAGTTCGTAAACAGCCATTGTTGTTTCCTTTCTTTGGGTACAGTGCACGATGATAGGCCCACTGTAAGAAATTTGCCACCATTAATTGGCAAATGTGGGGAGGCGGGAATAATACGCCCAGCTCCGCGCGCTGACTTGTAAGACGAAAGAAAAGGAGCCGCCATGTTTTTGTTCAAGCCTGAACCGAAGATTGTCGCGAAAACCGACGCCACGCCGGGTCGAGATACCCCGGTGCTCGCGGATCCGCAGCCGCACACCGTGCTCGGCACGCCGACTACGGGCCCGTGGAAAGACGGTCAGCGTTCCCTCCTTGTGGCGTTGGGTTGTTTCTGGGGCGCGGAGAAGATGTTCTGGGAGCTCCCCGGCGTCGAGTCCACCTCGGTCGGCTACGCCGGTGGCACGACACCCAACCCCACTTACTTCGAGGTCTGCCAGGGGATGACCAACCACGCGGAGACCGTCCAGGTGGTCTATGACCCGGACAAGGTCTCGCTCAAGGACCTCGTCGTAACCGCGCTCGAGGCGCACGACCCCACGCAGGGCTTCCGCCAGGGCAACGACGTGGGCACGCAGTACCGTTCCGCGTTCTATCCGGAAACCGAAGAGGAACGCCAGGAAATCCAGGAGATCGTCGACGCGTATGAGCCCAAGCTCGCCGAGGCTGGCTTTGGTCCAATTACCACCGAGGTCCGTCTGCTCTCCGAGACCGACTCGGGCGCGTACTACCTGGCCGAGGATGACCACCAGCAGTACCTCGCCAAGAATCCGAACGGTTACTGTCCGCATCACAGCACTGGCGTGAAGTGCGGCTAGCCGCGGGGCTGCGTTTTCACAATGAACTTCCGCATCCGGTCGGCCTTCGCCGCGTCGAGCGGGACACGGGCCTGCGAGCCTAGGACGGCGTCCCAGTACCAGAAGGTTTCTTCAAAGTAGTTGTGGCCGTGGCCGCCGGGCACGTTGAGTGAGTTCACCTGGTCGAGCGCAATCTGCCACCAGGTGATAAACGGCGCCCATTGCAGCCGCCGGAAGGCATCCGCGTGGAGCGTGGGCGGGACTTGTTCACGCAGCCAGTCCGGCCGACGCCACGCGAGCTGCTGGTCCCACCACACGATGGCATCGGAAGCATGCTGCGCGACCACGACCCGGGGGCGCTGCCAGGCGCGGGGATACGGCGCCCCGAAGGCATCGGCAGCAAGATGCGCGGGATTGGATACGTAGCGGACATGGCGCCCGCCGTCGATGAGTGGAAGCCGCTCCAGCGAGCCGCGGTCACGGGATGCGGCGAGCCTGCGGAAGAACCCTGTCATCCGCGGTGGGCCCGTGAACATCGCGCCATCGCATGCGGTGAGCAAATGCTCCAATTCCTCGAAGTTCTCGACCAAGGCGAAGGCACCGAGAGACTCACCCGCGAGGTAGAGACGTGGGCGATCGTCCTCCGGCAGAGATGCCATGCGAGCATGCACCATGTCGAGGAGGACGCGGGCGGCCGCGACGGGCGCGTCTCGATCGACGAGGAAAGCGAAGACGGAGGGCAGATACGAGTACTGGAGCGTGACTGTCGCGCAGTCGCCGCGGGTCAAAAATTCATACGCGCTCGTGGAGTAATTGTTGACCCAGCCAGAGCCAGCGGGCATGTGCACGACGATGGTGTCACGGCGGAACGCGCCGGTGCGCTCCATTTCCGCGATGACCTGCCGGGCGGAGCCCAGAAAGTCGCGGCCGGGGACGAGCCCGGCGACGATGCGGATGGGCTCGTGCGCGTGGTCGTAGCCCATGATGTCTTGGATGTCGCGGGCGCGTGGGCCGCGGGTGACGAAGCGACGGCCTTGCGCGCCGATGGCGGTCCAGGGCTCGTGTGACCAGGGGCTGCCGGAGCGCTCAGGTTCCCAGGGCATCATCGAGTCGGGGAAGATGAGCCGGTTGAGGCGCTCAGCGCGCACGGAGGCGGTCCGGATGAAGCGACGCCACACGACGCGGTCGCTTAAGGCGATGACGCTGGCGCCGAGGACGCCCGCCGCGAGGGGCCAGGCGACCCAGCGTGGGAGAAACCTTTGCGCACGGCGGCTGAGCTTTGTTGTCGCTGCTTGTGCCGCTTCGCCGAGGATGAGGAGGACGCCGTAACCGAGCGTGCCGAGGGCGACGCCGGCGGCAGCTTGGCGCGGGCCGCGCTCGTTTTCTTTGCCCACGAGCTGGGCTTGCGCTTCCTGGTTGCGGATAGAACGGATGCCGACGAGGACTGTTCCCGCCCCGAGCACTGCGTGGAGAGTGCGATACGGAATGCGGTCCTGTGGGCGCACGTCGTAGACGCGGAATGCCCGTTTGAGTCCGAATGCGAGCGCGGAGGCGCTCAAGTGACCCATGCCTTGGCCTAGCGCCACGTTGGCTGCCGTCACCCACCAGGGACGGGGGAGAAGCGACGGCGACACGGCGGCCCATGTGGCGACCTCGGCGCCCGCAGTGCCTGCCGCCATGTTCTGTGGTAAACGTCTCCTCCCGGTCATGCGTACACCAGGGGTAAGATCGCTCAACACTTCGAGGCCAAAAATGGCGGCAGACAGGCCTTTTGCGAGAACGCGTAGTGCGAAGCGATGCATGGAAACCATTGAACCAGGGAATTCGGCACTGTGCAGACCCTGTCCGAACGGGCATATGTGATGTGAGATCGGACATCCGACTGTGTGAGATCGGGCGCACAACGCGACAAGTCAGACATTTTCGTGCACAATCGGGGTCATGACGAATTTTGTGGGAAACAAGGTTGTATTGATTGGTGCAGGCGATGTCGGAATCGCCTACGCGTATGCATTGGTGAACCAGGGCACTGTCGACCACCTGGCCATCATTGACATCGATGAGAAGAAGCTCGAAGGCAACGTGATGGACCTCAACCACGGTGTGGTTTGGGCTCCGTCCCGTACCCGCGTCACGGTCGGTACCTACGAAGACTGCAAGGACGCCTCCATGGTCGTCATCTGCGCCGGCGCCGCTCAGAAGCCGGGCGAGACCCGCCTGCAGCTCGTGGACAAGAACGTCAACATCATGAACTCCATCGTGGGCGACGTCATGAAGAACGGCTTCGACGGCATCTTCCTCGTGGCATCCAACCCGGTCGACCTGCTCACCTACGCGGTCTGGAAGGCTTCCGGCCTGCCGCACGAGCGCGTCATCGGCTCCGGTACGGTTCTCGACTCCGCACGCTACCGCTACATGCTCTCCGAGATGGAGAATGTCGCACCGACCTCCGTCCACGCGTACATCATCGGCGAGCACGGCGACTCCGAGCTGCCGGTCGTCTCCTCCGCCAACATCGCTGGCGTTCACATGTCCCGCCGTTCTGAGGAGGACCCGGACTACAACCAGCGCATCGAGAAGATATTCGAGCAGACCCGTGACGCGGCCTACCATATCATCGACGCCAAGGGCTCCACGTCCTACGGCATCGGCATGGCCCTGGCCCGCATCACCCGCGCTGTCATCCAGAACCAGGGCGTGGCCCTCCCGGTCTCGACTTACCTGCAGGGTGAGTACGGCGCCGAGGACGTGTACATGGGTACCCCGGCCATTGTGGACCGCTCCGGTGTCAGCCGTGCCATCGAGCTGCAGCTCGACGAGCACGAGCAGGAGCGCTTCAACAAGTCCTTCAATACGCTGAATGACATTAAGAAGGAAATCTTCGGCTAGTGCACATCGTTGCCCATAGGGGATACTCCGGAAAATATCCGGAGCTATCCCCTTCCGCTTTTGCTAAGGCGCTTGAGCTGCCCATCCATGGCGTCGAGTGCGACGTTCACCTCACGCGTGACGGATATCTGGTCGTCAACCATGACTCGACGCTCGATCGCACCTCGGACCGGACGGGCACGATCGAAAAGATGGACTGGGCGGACGTCCGCAAGGCCGACATTGGCGGCGGCGAGCACCCGCTGTTGCTCGACGAGTTGCTCGAGATGGTCGCTCCCACAGGCCATCACCTCTACGTCGAGACCAAGCACCCGAGCCCCTTTGGTGATCGGGTCGAGGAGGAGACTGTGGCGCGTCTTCGTCACGCAGGGCTTTCCGATGACCCCCGCATCCACCTCATTTCCTTCTCTCACCGTGCTATTCGCACGATGTCGCACCTTAATCCCTATATGGACCGGTTTTATCTGCGCCGCGACTGGGAGCGCCACCTCAACCGCCCGGACGTCCTCCTGTCCAAGCCCACCGGCCTGGGCATGTCACTCCTGCGCGCGAAAATGCAGCCGAGCGCCATCGGTGCCTACGGCCTGCCCACGTACCTGTGGACGGTCGACCGTCCGGATGATATGCGGTGGGCGTGGGCGAATGGAGTAGATATTCTGGCCACAAATCAGCCAGAAGTGGCCCTGCACACCCTGCAGTATTAATACGCCCGGTAGACTTGGGCGCTATGGCCAAGAAGAACAAGAAAAACAAAGAACAGCTGCCTGAGGGCATGTCCCGCCGTCAGGCTAAGCTTGCTGCCCGTGCCGCTGAGCGCGCGGCCCTTGAGAAGGACCCACGTCCCTACGCCGGCCTTGCTGCCGAGTCCCAGCTGGTCGCTCTGCAGGAATTCGTTCCTTCCGCTATTGCCAAGCTGACCTTGAAGGATGTCGACCGTGACGTCTACGTGGCGACGGTGCTGCCGGGGGCATCGGCAGCCCTTATCCGCGACGAGCAGTCCGGCGGCCAGGCCTTCGTGGGCCTGCAGGTGAAGACCCACTCCCACAACCCGGGCCGCGACCTTGCGTACGCGCTCAACTGGGTGAAGAACCACGGCGAGGGCGAGACCCTCGAGTCCACCGTTGCAGATGGCACCGAGCCGAAGATCACTGAGCTGCTGGACAACGACGCCATCCTCGACGTCGAGGTCTACCAGGACTTCGAGTGGTGGCTGCCGGAGGGTGCTCAGGTCACCCCGCAGATCGCGCAGTCCATGCAGATGGCCAACGACTCTGTCATTGAGTCCCACCAGGTCGGCGAGGGCATCGTCGGCACTGCTTTCTGGGCCAACGCTGGCGGCGGCAAGGCGCACATCCGCTGGGTCCGTCCGAACGATGACGAGGCCGCCCTGCTCAATGGCCTGGCACGCATTGCTGCCCGCGGTGACCTCAACCTCGGCGAGGGCACCAAGTTCGCTGGCGTCTTCCGCACCCATGGTCTCATCGCCCCCGTGTTCGATCTCGATCCCGAGGTCGCCTACGACTCCTACGAGGAGAAGCTCAAGGCTGTCGATGCCGCGATTACCGCCGAGCTTGACAACGACGCCGAGCTCACCGCAGACGAGCGTAAGCAGCTCCAGAACATTAAGTCCCGCCAGGTTACCTTGCGTTAGACGTTCCTTTTGCTCAGGCCAGAGCCCCCTCAGCGAGGCTCTGGCCTTTGCTTTCTTCTTAGGACCGTTGCGATGTCTGAATCCGCTGTCCTTACCGATACTCCTGCCGCGTTCCAGACACCCGACACCCCGGACACCGACCAGGAGGACAACACCCCGCCCCATTCTCAAAGCTAGGACTTCATCGACTCCCACAGAGCTGCCGTCTGTTCGTCATCCCAGAGCACGACGTTGCCGGAGGCTGTATCGGCGAAGCCGGATACAGGGATGGTCTCGGTTTCGACGCCATCCGCCATGGCGAGGGCTACGCGTGCCAGGTGCCATACGTGATCCTTCTTGCCCACGACGAACGAGTCAGCCGTGTGGTTGATGAGCGAAATCGTCCGGAAAGGATTGATGAGCGTTGTCGGGGCCGTGACCTTGTCGAGCAGTGCGGCGAAGAACTCACGCTGGCGCTGGACACGGTCAAGGTCGCCCATGGCTGTTGCACGCGTGCGCACATAGCCTAAGGCATCGCGGCCCTGTAGATTCTGGCAGCCCGGCTGCAGATCGATGCCAGCCAGCGGATCGTTGATGGCTTCCTGGACGCAGATGTCTACGCCGCCCACGGAATTGACGACGTTGGCCAGTCCACCCATGCCGACTTCCGCATAGTGGTCGATGTGGAGCCCCGACCATTCTTCGACGGTCTGTGCCAGCAGCGGCGCACCGCCGTAGGAGAAAGCCGCATTGATCTTGTCCATGCCGAATCCCGGGACGTTGACCCAGCTATCGCGCGGCAACGATACGAGCTTCGCCTTACCCGACTTCGGGATGTGCAGAAGCATGATCGTGTCAGTGCGGCTCGATCCCACGTCGCCACCGGTGCCAAGCTCAATTTGCTCTTCCTCGGTAAGGCCTACGCGGGAGTCGGACCCGACCAGCAGCCAGTTGGTGCCCGGTGTGTTCGAGACCTGTGAATCTGGCATGGCTTCAATGCGCGTGAGCTTCGAATCGCTCCACAGCGCAATCGCCAGCGTAAATACCACAATCGCGACAAGCGCTGCGCCGAGGCAGCCGATGCCCCGTCGCACCGGGTTGACTTGCTTGCCATGGCGGTGCGGGCGCACGGCTGGCTGCGCCGACCGGGACGAGTAGTTGCGCGGCACCGGCTGGCGTGCCTGCTGCCGAGGCGTGCGTTGTGGCGCAGGCTGGGGCGCGGGCTGGTGGGCTCGGTGTTCGCGCTGCCAGTCCTGCACGGAGAACTGCGGGGTCCGCTCCGCGCGGGGTGCAGGCTTCGCGATGGAACGGCGGAGGACGGGACGGCCGTAGCGATCGGTGATGGGCTTGCCGTCGGCGCCGAGCACGTAATTGCTCAGGTCGTCGCCAACACGCCGGTTTTCCCGGTGGGGGTCGCGTCCTGTGTCAGTCATGCGAACAGGATACCGCGCGCCTCCTCGGGAACGGGACTAGCGCAGACGCAGGGTATCGCCACACATGCCAGAGCCGGTCTTATCGGTGTAGATGTGGTCGGGGTTTAGCGCTAGATTCTCAGGAAGTCGAGGCTGGGCAGGAAGGCGTAGCCTACGAAGGCGACAGCATCGATAAGGAAATGCGCGATGATAAGTGGCCATACCTTGCCGGTTTTGTGGAAGTAGTAGCCGAAAATGAGACCCATGGCGAGATTGCCGAAGCCTGCCGATACCCCCTGATAGAGGTGGTAGGAGCCGCGCAGCACCGCCGAGGCAGCGATCGCTGCCCACGGCGAAATCCGCAGTTGCCGCAATCGTGAGATAAACCAGAAGACGACGACGGTCTCCTCGGCAAAGGCGTTGGCGGCAGACCACACGAGGAGCGTGGGGACCTCGACCCACGGATTATTAAAATCCGTAGGGACAACTTCTTTGGTCCACCCGAAGTGGAGGGCGGTGATATAGAGCGCGAGCCCTGGGACGCCGATAAGAAGGGCGAGGGCGGGGGAGGAGGCGGCATCGGAAAGCTGGGGCCGGGGGAGTGAGCGTTGAAGGAGGAAGAGGGCGAGCGCGCCCCAGGCGAAGAGGACCCCGGCGGAACATAGCTGGAGAGCGATGTCGAGCCACGCCAGGTCCGATTGGGAAGCGTTGAGGGTGACGGACTGTTCGGACAACGGCGCTGGGTTAAGGAGGCCATCGACGAGTCGGAGCAGCGAGCGGAGCCCGGACATGCCGAAGGTGACCGCAAGGACGATGAGGATCTCGGAGCGGACGCGGTTCATGGGTGGAGCACCGTGGCCAGGCCGAGAAGCTCGGGCTCGGAAAGGGTAATCGCGCCGAGCTGGAGGCCGACGGGCTGGTGATTATCGAGGGCCCACGGGACGGAGATTGCGGGGAGATGCGCAACATTGAAAAGAGAACCCCACGGCGACCAGCGAGTTTGTTCCTCGAAGTTCTTCTCGTGGGGCAATGCGCGGAAGGTGCCGTGGCGTGGTGGGTCGAACGCGAGCATGGGGGAGACAATCGCGTCGACGCGCCATTGGAGGGTGAGGATCTCCTGTAATGCCGTCCCATGCTTCTTCGCCAGGGCGAGCTGTTTGGGGGAGACCCGGCGCCCGAGCGCACGGATCCAGTCCACGTAGCCTTCGGCCTCGTCGAGGTTCGCCAGATGCGAGGTGAAGATGTGGCGGAAGGACTCGAAAGTGGTGTTTGCCTGCGGATATTTTCCGATGTGGACGACGTCGAAGCCGCGGGCGCGCAGTCGCTTTTCTGCTTCGCGGACCGCCTCGAGCATGACGGGATCGACGCGGGTGTCGATGAAGAGCGGCTCGGTGAGCACTCCAATCCGCGCGCGGGGGACAAGCGGGTGAATGTCGTGGAGGAAGGCGGCATCGGCAACGGTGCGGGTGATGAAGCCGTCGACCGCGAGTGAGTCCCCACCCGGTTTAAATCCGACCACTCCGCAGGCTGCCGCGGGAACGCGAATAGAGCCGCCGCCATCGCCGGCGTGGGCGGCACGGAGCAGGCCCCGTGCCACCTGGACCGCCGCACCGCCGGAGGAGCCGCCCGGGGGGCGGCCAGGCCAGAGAGGGTTATCCGGATGTGGCAGCCCGATGGGCTCCGTGTCGACCATGAGTCCGAGCTCGGGTGCAGCGGACTTGCCGATAATGACAGCGCCTTCGGACTCCAGCTGCGCAAGGAAGGGATCCGTCGCAGTGGCGGTGTACGCCCGATCGATATGTCCCAGCGTCGTGCGCATACCCTTGACGTCCGCCAGATCCTTTGCGGAGAGCACCCAGCCGTCGAGGCGACCGGACGCTGTGGGGCTCCGATCCAGATCGAGGTAGGTAAAGCCATGTTCTTCGGGGGTAAGGCCCTGAAGGTCCTGGCGTAACTGTCCAAGGGAAAAATCCATAGGTGTTAGGGTAATCGCTATGCATACGACAGTCGCGTATTTGGGCCCTGCCGGGACGTTTACGGAAGCCGCCCTCCTGCAGTTTGATCTGGGGGAGGTGACGGGGCTTCCGGTTAGTTCCCCTTCCGAAGCGCTGGGAGCGGTGCGCTCTGGTGCTGCCCAGTACGCCGTCGTCGCGATCGAGAACTCCGTGGATGGCGCCGTCACGGCGACCTTTGACGCGCTCGTCGAGTCTGATGAGCGAGTCCAGGTCTTCGGAGAGGTCGATCTTCCCGTCGAGTTCGCCATTATGGTGCGCCCGGGGTCGCGGGATCGAGCGAAGTTTGCGACGCATCCGGTCGCGTACCAGCAGGTGCGGAGCTGGATCGCGCAGGAGCTTCCCGATGCCGCCTTTACCCCGGCGTCCTCCAACGCCGCGGCCGCGGAGATGGTCGCGCAGGGTGAGGCCGACGTCGCTGCAGCACCGGCGCGCGCGGCGGAGATTTATGGACTGGAGATCATTGAATCGGGCGTGGCCGACGTGCGCGGCGCGACGACGCGGTTTCTTCTTGTTGGTGCGCCCGCGGCTCCGCCTTCCCCGACCGGTTCCGACCGCACGTCTGTCGTCTTTACGCTTCCCAACCAACCAGGCTCGTTGGTGGGCGCGCTCGAGGAGTTTGCGATTCGCGGCGTGGATCTCACGCGCATCGAGTCCCGTCCCACCCGACGAGAGTTCGGCACGTACCGCTTCTACGCGGATCTTGTGGGGCATATCGAGGACGAACCCGTCGCTGAGGCCTTGCGTGCCCTGTGGCTGCGGACGGAGGAGCTCGTCTTCGTCGGCTCGTGGCCCGCGGCGCAGGAGCTGGACTCGAGCCGTCGTCTCGCGGCCGCAGACGAATGGGTAGCGCGGGCGCGCCGGGGCCAATAAACTTCCGGGGTATGCGTATCTACCTCGTGCGTCACGGGCAGACATTCTCTAACGTCGAGCACCTCATGGACACCCGCCCGCCGGGTGCGGAACTCACCCCGCGCGGCCGCGACCAAGCCACCGCGGTGGGGTTGGAGCTGGCGGATCTCATTGAGGGGGTTCCGCGTTTCCTTTCATCCATCGCGATTCGCACGCAGCAAACGGCGATGGCGGCGGCGCGCGCCTTCGAGGAAGCGCGCGGCTGGGATCCGTATACGTTGCCCGTCGAGCCGACGCCGGGGCTCCATGAAATCCTCGCCGGTATCCACGAGATGTCCGGAACCGATGCGACGCGTGATGCCTATACCTTCGCCCTGCGCGGCTGGCTCACCGGGGATATGAATGCGTGCATGGAAGGCGGCGAAACGCTGCGTGACGTGCTGGGGCGCTACCAGCCCATCCTGGAGTCGGTCGTCGGATCCGATTCGGACGTTGTTGTCTTTTCGCACGGCGCCGTCATCCGTACCGTGACGACGCATGCCTGCGGCGTGGATCCAGACTTCGCCTTCACCGGTTACATGCCCAACTGCCGCTTCACGGTCATGGAGCCGACGGGGCGGTTTGGGGAATGGACGCTGGAGCGCTGGGCCGACCTCGAGCTTTAACCCCAGCCCAGCTCGTGCAGGTGCTCGTCGTCGATGCCGAAGTAGTGCCCCAGTTCGTGGAAGACGGTCACCATGACTTGGTGCTCAAGTTCCTCTTCTGAATTGCACCAGTCTTGGAGCGCGCGACGGTAAATGAATATCGCATCGGGCAGGTAGCCCGTGTGGTCAAACGTGCGCTCGGGCAGCGCGACGCCCTCGTAGAGACCCAGGATGTGGGGCGACTCCTCGTTGTAGTCTTCGACGAGAATCGCCAGGTTGCGCATGCGCGCCACGAAATTTTCGGGCACTTTGTCCAGCGCTGCCTCGACCATTTCATCGAAGCGCTCGTCCTCTACGTAATACATCTACGGGTTCCGCAGCGGGTTACGCGTGGGCGGCGCGGCCGGGGTGGCGCCGTCGATGGTGAGGGATTCGCGGCCATTCTTCGCCGAACCCGTGATGGCGGAGAAGGTCTTCGTTTGCCTGTTCACGTGCAT
The DNA here is from genome assembly GCF_001552965.1 of Corynebacterium sp. DNF00584. NCBI lineage: Bacteria > Bacillati > Actinomycetota > Actinomycetes > Mycobacteriales > Corynebacteriaceae > Corynebacterium > Corynebacterium sp. DNF00584. The sequence goes on from NZ_KQ959771.1 coordinate 27,411, forward strand.
GAGCGAGCAGTTGACCGAGCGCGATCCGCCGTTCCACGAGGACTCCGCGAGCGAGCCCCAGTAGGGCTGCAGCGTGGACTGGTAGAGCGCTTCCTCGCCGCCGAGGTAATCCTCGACCGCCTGGGTGCAGCGTTCCGAGAGGAACTTGTTCTGGTCGTCGATGGACGGCGTGCCCTGTGGGAATTGCTGGGACAGGTCCACGATGGACACCGTCTCCAATTGGTGCGGCTCGGCGCAGTCGACCGTGCGCAGCACCTGGTCGTCGCCGATGGCGCGGCACGCGCCAGGCTCCGCGATATTCGCTTGGTCAACCTCGACGACGCGTCCGCTAAAAGGCTGTGCGACGCCTTTTTCATCCGTGGTTTGCAGGCCGCAGAGCATGGTGCGGTCTCCCTGCGCCCAGGCTTCCGCCGGCGGCAGGATGGGCGCGATGGAGAACTTGCCCGCCGGATCGAAGCGGCCGTCCACGTACGCGAGCGTCGCGCCGTGGCAGAGCTCTTCGCGCAGCTGCGCCTGGCGCTCCTGGTTGGGCATCTGCGCGTTTTCGCCGAACTCACTTGTGGGGTAGACAGACAGATCCTCGCGCGCGGCGACCTCGAAACGGTGCTCTGTCGAACAGTCAGTCTGCGAGAAATTCGAGACTTTCCCCTGCGCGTCGATATCCCAGTTCAGGCACGAGCCCGCGTCCGCCGTGGTGAACGGGGCAAGCTCTGCGGCGACCTCTGCCGAGCTTGAGGCTGCGGCGGCACCGTGCGTCTTGGTCGTGGTCTCGCCTCCGAAGAGACCGTAGGAGCCGACGAAGACGGCGGAGGCCGCCGCCGCTATCAATACAGTGTTGACGGCGGTGGCGCTCCGGAGGGCGCGGAAAGTCTGTCGGCTACTCATATACCTGCGTAGTTTACACTCGCCCGGCTACTCTTCCATCGCACGTCCGACGCGGGCTGAGAGGTGATAGCGGTCTGTGCGGTAGACCGAGGAGCACCACTCGACCGGTTTATCGCCCGAGCGCGAGTACCGAATGATGTGGAGCAGCGGCGTGCCGGGCTCGACATCGAGTAGTTGTGCGACCTCCGGATCCGCGGCGACGGCTGTGACGATCTGGTCCGCCTCCGTAATCGGTACCTGAAAGTCCGTGTCGAGAATGTGATAGACGGACTTGTAGATGTCGTTCTCCAGCAGATTGGGCACGTACGTGGAGTTGTACCAACCGTCATCGATGGAATACGGCTCCCCGTCGCCCAGGCGCAGGCGCCGCAGGTGCGTGTGCGGGGTTCCCGCCGGAGTTCCGAAGAACTCCGTGACCTCGTCCGGCGCTGGCGAACGTCCGCCCAGCAGGATCTTCGAGGAAGCCTCCACGTCCTGGGCGCCCATCTCATCCGAGAAGGATGCGAGGTGTAGGCGGGAGACGAGCGGGTTGGGGGCGACGAAGGTGCCCTTACCGCGGACCCTCCGCAGCTGCCCGGCGGCGACGAGATCACCAATCGCGCGGCGGACCGTGATGCGGGAGACGCCGTAGGTTTCTTCCAAGAGCCTCTCCCCGGGCAACATATCTCCAGGTTTGAGCTGCGTGTGGCACAGCTCCGCCAAAATATCGCGTAGCTGCGCATGCTTCGGGATGGGGCCGTCCTCGATGATGCGTGCTGGGATGTTCATGTCATGTATTTTAGGCCGGTGGTCATAACCAGGCAAGGGGGTGGTCGCCCCCGTGGCGAGCGTAAGCCGTGGTGAAAGTCCCTATGCGCTAGGATTGTTGCGTGATTGATCTCAAGTTCCTCCGCGAAAACCCAGACGTTGTCCGTGCCTCCCAGGTCACCCGCGGCGAGGATCCGTCGCTGGTCGACGCCCTCATTGCTGCGGACGAGCGCCGCCGCGCCGCCATCGTCGCGGCCGACGAGCTGCGTTCCGAGCAGAAGGCCTTTGGCAAGAAGATCGGTAAGGCCTCCCCGGAGGAGCGCCCAGCCCTTCTCGAGGGCTCGAACGAGCTCAAGGCCAAGGTCAAGGAAGCCGAGGCCGAGCAGGTCGCGGCCGAGGAGCAGGTCACCGAGCTGCAGTACAAGCTCTCCAACGTCGTCGAGGGCGCACCCGCCGGCGGCGAGGACGACTTCATCGTCATCGAGGAGGTCGGCGAGATTCCCACCTTCGACTTCGAGCCGAAGGATCATGTGGAGCTGGGCGAGTCCCTGGGGCTCCTCGACATCAAGCGGGGCGCCAAGGTGGGCGGCGCGCGCTTCTACTACCTCACCGGTGACGGCGCCTTCCTGCAGCTGGGCATGCTTATGCTCGCCGCGCAGAAGGCACGCGAGGCTGGCTTCCAGCTCATGATCCCGCCGGTGCTCGTGCGTCCGGAGATCATGGCCGGCACCGGCTTCCTCGGCCAGCACTCGGACGAGATTTACTACCTCCCAGCGGATGACCTGTACCTCGTCGGCACCTCCGAGGTCGCGCTCGCGGGCTACCACAAGGACGAGATCATCGATCTCAAGGACGGCCCGCTCAAGTACACTGGCTGGTCTTCCTGCTTCCGCCGCGAGGCCGGCGCCAGCGGCAAGGACACCCGCGGCATCCTCCGCGTCCACCAGTTCGACAAGCTCGAGATGTTTGTCTACTGCAAGCCGGAAGAGGCCGAGGACATGCACCAGCAGTTGCTGAACATGGAAAAGTCCATGCTCGAAGCCATGGAGCTGCCGTACCGCACCATCGACATCGCCGGTGGCGATCTTGGATCGTCCGCTGCCCGCAAGTTCGACAACGAAGCGTGGGTCCCGACCCAGGGGACGTACCGCGAGCTCACCTCCACCTCGAACTGCACGACCTTCCAGGCCCGCCGCCTGCACACCCGCTACCGCGACGAGAACGGCAAGACCCAGTTCGCCGCGACCCTTAACGGCACGCTTGCGACCACCCGCTGGCTTGTTGCCATCCTGGAGAACCACCAGCAGGCTGACGGCTCCGTCGTCGTGCCCGAGGCGCTGCGCCCGTTCGTGGGCAAGGACGTCCTCACGCCGGTGAAGTAGGGCACCATGGATATTCGCGAAGGTTTCGTCCACGTCCCAGTCTCGCTTGAGAAGCTCCCGCGCCACGCTGAGGCGGGCGAGCCGGTCTACCAGGGCATTATTGCTGTTCTCAACCGGATCATGCGGGCGCAGGGCATCCAGATTTCTGTCTACGGCGCGGAGAATGTCCCGCAGTTCGGCGGCGCGCTCTTCGCGATGAATCACACGGGTTACTACGACTTCATTTTTGGCCAAATCCCGCCGTATATCCGCGGGCGTCGCCTCACCCGCTTCATGGCGAAGAAGGAAATCTTCGATGTCCCCGTCGTGGGCTGGCTCATGCGCACGATGAAGCACGTACCGGTGGACCGCTCGGCGGGTGCCTCGTCTATCGATGCCGCCGTGCTCCACCTGCGCTCCGGTCGTCTCGTGACGATCTTCCCGGAGGCCACGATCTCCCGCAGCTTCGAGCTCAAGGACTTCAAGAACGGTGCGGCGCGCATCGCCGCGACCGCAGACGTGCCGCTCATTCCCATGGTGACGTGGGGTTCCCAGCGCATATGGACGAAGGGCGGCGAGAAGCACCTCGGCCGCACCAAGACGCCGGTCATCATCCAGGTGGGCGAGCCCATTACTAGGACCGGGGACCCGGACACCGACATCGCGACGCTCAAGGCCGCGATGCAGGCACTGCTCTCGGAGGTCCGTACCCGATACGACAAGGAGTACGGCCCGTTCGAGGACGGGCTCGACTGGCGCCCGGCCGCGATGGGCGGCACCGCGCCGACCCTCGATGAAGCCAACCGCATGGATCATGCCGAGCGCGAGGCCAAGGCCCGCGCCCGCGCGGAGAAGGCCCATCGCGCCGCCGCACAGAAGGAAATCAAGGAAGATAAGCGGCTCGCCCGCCGGGTGCGACGCGCCTGGCGCCGTCTGAAGAAGGAAACTTAGAAAAGTGATCCCACGGCTCATTGCCAGCGATATCGACGGAACGTTCCTCGATCCCAACCACCGCGTCACGCAGCGCACCCGCGACGTCGTGGCGCGCGCGGTCGAATCCGGAACCCACTTCGCGTTGGCGACGGGCCGTCCGTTCCGGTGGATCGCGCCGGTGCTCGAACAGATTCCTGTGCGTCCGCTCTGCGTGACGAGCAACGGGGCCGTCATTTACGACTCCGCGGCAGATCAGGTGGTCCTCGCTCATGAGCTGCAGCCGGAGACGCTTACCACCATCGTCGAGACCGCGCAGTCCGTCATGGCGCGCTACGGGGGCATCGCCGTGGGCGCCGAGCGCGCTGGCACGTCGACCCGTGACAACGTGGCGGAACTCTTCGTCGTGGATCCCGCCTACGGCGACGATGATCTATTTGGGGAGTTCAAGAAGGATACGACGGAGGGAGTTATTTCGGTCCCCTGCGTCAAGCTCATTCTGCGCAACCTGGAGTACAGCTCGCGGGAGCTCTATGAGCTCATTGCCCCGCACGTCGATCCTGATGAGGCACACGTGACCTTCTCCATGGACGAGGGCATCCTCGAGATTGCTGCGCCGGGCATCACCAAGGCCACGGGGCTTACCTGGCTCGCGGATCACTACGGCGTCGCACAAGACGAGACCATCGCGTTTGGCGATATGCCCAATGACATTGAGATGCTGCGCTGGGCTGGACGTGGCGTGGCCATGGGCAACGCCGCGGACGCTGTGAAGGAGGCGGCCGACGAAGTGACGACCCCGAACCATCAAGCCGGGGTGGCCACAGTGCTGGAGCGCTGGTTCTAATGCCGCTGATTGCCGCCATCGACCAGGGGACCACCTCGACGCGTTGCGTCTTCGTTAACGAGGAGGGGCACATCGTCGCCTCTGCACAGTACGAGCACGAGCAAATCCTTCCGCGCCGGGGTTGGGTTGAGCACGATCCGCGCGAGATCTGGGACAACACGCGCCGCGCCGTCTCCACGGCGATGGTGGAGCTCGACATCACCGCGGCGGATGTCGCCGCGCTCGGCATTACCAACCAGCGCGAGACGGCAGTGGTGTGGGACAAGGAGTCCGGCGAGCCTATCTATAACGCGATCGTTTGGCAGGACACCCGTACCGCGGGCCGCCACGAGCCCGCCGATAAATGGCACAAGAAGACCGGCCTGCTCGCGAATTCCTATCCGGCAGGGCCCAAAATTGCCTGGATCCTCGACCACGTGGAGGGGGCCCGGCAACGCGCCGAGAACGGCGAACTGCTCGCCGGCACCATCGACGCGTGGCTCCTGTGGAATCTCACGGATGGCGAGATCCACGCGACGGACGTGACCAATGCGTCGCGGACGCTGCTCATGGACTTGAATACCCTCGAGTGGGACGAGGACCTCTGCCGTGAGGTGGGGGTTCCGGTCCAGATGCTTCCCCACATCCTCCCCTCCGTCGGCGCCTTCGGCGTGGTGCGACACCGCGGGACGCTCTCCCGCGTGCCCATCATGGGTGTGCTCGGCGACCAACAGTCTGCGCTCTTCGGCCAAGCCGGATTTACCCCGGGACAGGTGAAGAACACCTACGGCACCGGGCTCTTCCTGTTGCACAATACCGGCGCCGAGCCGCACTTTTCGGACCACGGCCTGCTCACCACCGTCGCGTACCAGCTTTCCGATGCCGCCCCCACCTACGCCCTCGAGGGCTCCGTCGCCGTAGGCGGCGCGCTTATCCAGTGGTTGCGGGACCAGCTGGGGATGATTCCGACGGCGGCGGCATCGGAAAGCATTGCAGCGGAGGACAACGGCGGGGTGTACATCGTGCCGGCTTTCTCCGGGCTCTTTGCTCCGCGCTGGCGGCCGGACGCGCGCGGGGTGATTGTGGGCCTGACCAGATTCGCGGACCGCTCGCACATCGTGCGCGCCGCGCTCGAGGCCACGTGTTTCCAGACCCGCGAGGTCGTGGAGGCGATGGTCGCGGACTCGGGCGTTGCGCTCACAGAGCTGCGCGTGGACGGCGGCATGGTCGCCAACGACCTCCTCATGCAGCTGCAGGCTGACATTATGGGCGCGAAGGTTACGCGCCCGAGCGAGATTGAGACCACTGCGCTTGGCGCTGCGTTCGCCGCAGGGCTCGGCGCTGGCGTGTGGGAAAACCTCGAGCAACTCGAGGGACTCGTTGCCCCGGATAAGACGTGGGAGCCGCAGGCCAACCGGGACGACATCTTTGCCGACTGGCAGCGCGCGGTGGAGCGCAGTCTGGACTGGGCTTAAATATCGCATAAAAAATGCGCCCCGAGGGGCGCATTTTTCGTGTGCGTCTTACTTGGTGAAGACCTGAGCCTGGCCGCTGGTCGGGTCAAACGTAATGTAGCCACCCTGGAAGTCAACGCGGATGGTCGTGCCGTCTGCGGATTTGTATTCGTCTGAGGTGGGCAGGCCCAATGCCTCCGGGTTCTCGGCCCACTTCCGAGCGATATCGCCCACGAGCGCGTGGGTGCCGGTGTCCTTGCTGGACAGGACGACGCCGTTGGTGAACAGCTGGGAGACGAGCTGGGAGTCGACGTCCTTGAGGTCCGGGCCGCCCACGGGCAGGCCGAGGACCGGGCCGAAGGCGTTGAGGACCGCAGTCCACGTCTCGGCCAGACCCTCGTTGCCGGTCACGGCGATGACCTTCGACACGATATTCGGGACCTCGCCCACGGTGATGCCGCCGGCGAGCTCGGCCTTCTGATCGACCTTCATGCCGTCGACGTTCGAGGCTGCGACGATGCCGATGAGCGCCGCTGCGATGCCGATGATCGCCTCGATGGTGGACATGGGAACCTCGGTGCCGCCGATAGACGAGGTGGCATTCGAGTTCGAGGTCTGCGGAGTCGAGGAGTGATCCGAGCTCGTGTTGTTCTCCTGCGCCTGGGACTCGTCCCAGCCGTCATTGATGCCGTCGTTGATGTTGAGGTCATCCGCAGCGCCGCCGCCGTTCTTGATGGCGTTGTACTTCGTCGTCGCCTTCGCACGGATTTCGTCCCAGCGGGCAATGGTATTCGCACCCGGGCACTGCGTGTAGTGCAGATCCGAGTGGCCCATGAAGGCCGGGCCGGTGTAGGTCTGGCCCGCGGCGTAGCGCGAACCGTTGAAGCCACCGGAGGTCAGCGAGACAGTCGATGACGGGGAGAAGCCGGATTTCGCGGCCTTCCAACCAGCGATGGAGGCGACCGAGTCGAGCATCTCCTGGCTTGGCTGCGCGGTCTCGTAGTTGCCGATCATGGAAATGCCCCAGGTGTGGGAGTTGAAGCCGCCCACGTGCGCGCCCTGGATGGCGCGGTCGAGTCCGCCGTAGCGGCCCTCGTAGATGGTGCCGAACTTGTCCACGAGCACGTTGTATCCGATGTCGCACCAGTCCAGGGTCTGGGCGTGGTAGGCGTAGATGCCGCGCACCTGCGCGGCGGCGTCCGCCTGCGTGTAGTTATTGGAGCCCGCGGTGTGGTGCAGCGTGAGCGCCTTGACGTAGCCGTCATCGGTCGGCTGCTGGCAACGGATGCCTTCGTTGGCGCCCCAGCCCGCGCGGGAGACGACGGACGGCATGCCTGCGTCGCGGTAGTCTGCGACCGGCGCGATGCCGGACTGCGCCTTGCCGTCGATGAAGACGACGTCGAGGTCGCTGGGCATGGTGTCCGCGACCGGCGCGATATCGCCCACGTTGGTAAGCAACGGGTTGATGGTATTCGCTGCCTGGTCGAGGATGTTGTCGTTATTGTCCTGGTAGAGGTCGACGTTGCCCACGGAGACCTGGACGTCATTGGTCTGGCCCACATAGATGAGCTCCGTGCCGGTTTTGCCGTTGCTGCCCTCGGTGCCGATAGGCGAGGCGTCGTACCACTCGGACCACGAGCCATCCGGCTGCTTCGCGCGGACGAACGCGGCGATATCGCGCTCACCGGACCACGTGAGCGCAAACTGGGAGAAGGCCTCGTCGCGGTGGAATTCCTTCACCGCGCGCGGGCCGTCGCCCTCGCCCTGGGAAGCGATGGCCGGATCGTCAACAACGGTCGTGGCGCCATCGGCGAAGGACGCCGAGTTGACCGCCGGGTCAATCGGACCAGAGCCGATCTCCTGCGTCTTGAGGATGTCGTGGCCGCCAAAGGCTGCGGCGGCAAACACGGAGACGGACGTGATGACGGCGGCTACCGGCGTCCACACGGAACGCTGGCGTCTATTGATACGTCGTAACTGCACGGTGAGGACTCCTCGGATTGGTCGCAGCATGCTGCCGCGACGAGAGTATACGTTTGGGGCCAATGTTAAAGCTGATAAAAGTGTGAACTCTGTTGCGACACGCCGCTGCCTTTCTTTGAGCCTTTTCCCATTAAGCTGGGAGCCATGACTTCTTATGACCTCATCGTTGTTGGATCCGGCTTCTTCGGCCTCACCGTCGCCGAGCGGGCTGCCTCGCAGCTGGGCAAAAAGGTGCTCATCGTCGAGCGCCGCAACCACCTGGGCGGCAACGCCTACTCCGAGCCCGAACCCGAGACCGGCATTGAGGTCCACAAGTACGGCGCCCACCTCTTCCACACCTCGAATAAACGTGTGTGGGACTACGTCAATAAGTTCACGTCGTTCACGGACTACCAGCACCGCGTCTTTGCTATGCACGACGGCACGGCCTACCAGTTCCCCATGGGCCTGGGCCTTATCAACCAGTTCTTCGGCCGCTACTACTCCCCGGACGAGGCCCGCACGCTCATCGCCGAGCAGGCCGGCGAGTTCTCCCCGGAGGAAGCCACCAACCTCGAAGAGAAGGCCATCTCGCTCATCGGCCGTCCGCTCTACGAGGCCTTCATCCGTGATTACACCGCAAAGCAGTGGCAGACCGATCCGAAGGAGCTGCCGGCCGGCAATATCACGCGCCTGCCCGTGCGCTACACCTTCAACAACCGTTACTTCAATGACACCTACGAGGGTTTGCCCGTCGATGGCTATGCCGCGTGGCTGCACGCGATGGCTGACCACGAGAACATCGAGGTCCGCCTCGATACTGACTGGTTCGAAGTTCGCGACGACATCCGTGCCGCCAATCCGGACGCACCCGTCGTCTACACCGGCCCCCTCGACCGCTACTTCGACTACGCCGAGGGCGAGCTCGGTTGGCGCACGCTCGATTTTGACCTCGAGGTTCTGCCTACCGGCGACTTCCAGGGCACCCCGGTCATGAACTACAACGATGCGGACGTGGATTACACCCGCATCCACGAGTTCCGTCACTTCCACCCGGAGCGCGCGGATAAGTACCCGACCGATAAGACGGTCATCATGAAGGAGTACTCCCGCTTCGCCGAGTCCGGCGACGAGCCGTATTACCCGATTAACACCCCGGAGGACCGCGCCAAGCTCGGGGCCTACCGCAAGCGCGCGGCGGCCGAGGCTAAGGACAATCAAGTCCTCTTCGGCGGCCGCCTGGGCACGTACCAGTACCTCGACATGCACATGGCCATCGCCTCGGCGCTGTCCATGTTCGACAACAAGCTGGCACCGTTCTGGAATGAGGGCAAAGCCCTTGAGCAGGAGCGCGGTCACTAAGTCTCCTCCGCTGAGGTCGCGAAGCTTCGACCTTTAACACTGCACATAACACTCAACACAACACGCGCACGTGCTGAGTGTTGTGTGCAGTGTTGTGTTGTGGGGTGTGCCGTTTTCGCGCGCAGTTAGTCGTTCTGAACTGCGGGGATAAACACACGCACGGCGGGGCACTTCATCGTGCAACCGGCTGTATCGAAATCCTTGATCAACTTCTGCGGCATGTGCTGCCGCCGCCAGAACCGCGTGACTCTCTGACGGCGTGTGAACTTGTCTTCCCACAGCGCGACGCGACGAGGACGGAGAGAGCTGCTGCAAGCGGAGGGAAGTCTCGGGATGCTGTGATCGACTATGTGCAGGAACATGTGACGGCATCGAGTCGTGAGCTCGCGGCGGCGGGCATATCGGTGGGCGGTATTCGTCGTGTGCTCAACGAGATGGTGGAAGCCGGCGAACTTGTATGCACCGAGCCTTTGCGCAGCCCGAGATAACGGTAGCGGTTCGCGTGATGGGTGGAAAATACCCCCATCACTCACGCGCGATGGCGCCCCATCTCGTGATGTGCCATAATCCTCCCAATTAATGTGAACCGCAGCACACGGAGGATTGGTATGAACTCTCTCATCCTTATGGCCATCGGTCTTTCGATGATGGCCGTCGGCTACTTCTTGTACTCAAAATTTTTAGGCTCAAGAATCTATAGACTCTCCGATAGCTATAAGACGCCTGCCCACACCATGGAGGACGGCGTCGACTACGTGCCGACGAATAAGTACGTGCTGTGGGGTCACCACTTCACTTCGGTCGCGGGTGCGGCGCCCATCATCGGCCCGGCCGTCGCCGTCATTTGGGGTTGGCTACCGGCCTTCCTGTGGGTGACCATCGGCACCGTCTTCATGGCGGGTATGCATGACCTCGGCGCGCTGTGGGCTTCCCAGCGCCACCGCGGCCAGTCCATCGGTACGCTCTCCGGGCGCTACATCGGTGCGCGTGGCCGCAACCTCTTCCTGGTCGTCATCTTCCTCCTCCTGCTCATGGTGAACACCGCCTTCGGTGTGGTCATCTCCAATCTGCTGGTTTCGACGCCGACCTCCGTTATCCCGACGTGGGGCGCCATCATCGTCGCGCTCCTCGTGGGCCAGGCCATCTACCGTCTCAAGTGGTCGCTGCCGCTCGTTTCTGTTGTGGGCGTCGTTGCGCTCTACACGCTCATGATCATCGGTGATCGTTTCCCCATCGTGCTGCCGGAAACCGTTCTCGGCATCCCGGCGAACGGCGTGTGGATCATCGTTCTGTTCGTCTACGCGTTTATCGCCTCGCTGCTGCCGGTGTGGATGCTGCTTCAGCCGCGCGACTACATCAACGGCCTACAGCTGTTCATCGGCCTGGGCATCCTCTACGCTTCCTTCCTCTTCACCGCGCCCGACGTCGTCGCACCGGCGTTGCGCGACAACCTGCCGGCGGAAACACCCGGTATCTTCCCGCTGCTCTTCGTTACCATCGCCTGCGGCGCGATTTCCGGCTTCCACGGCATGGTTGCCTCTGGCACGTCGTCGAAGCAGCTCGATAAGGAGACCGACGCTCGCTTTGTTGGTTACTTCGGTGCCGTCGGCGAGGGCCTTCTTGCACTGGGCACCATTATCGCCACGACCTCCGGTTTCAAGACGCTCGCCGACTGGGAGCAGATCTACTCCGAGTGGAACGCCGGCGGTGTGTCCGCCTTCGTTGAGGGCGGCGGCAACCTCATCAACGAGGGCCTGGGTATTTCCACCTCGTTGTCCGCAACCATCCTTGCGACCATGGCCGTCCTCTTTGCGGCGACGACAATGGACTCCGGCGTGCGCCTCCAGCGCTTCGTCGTCCAGGAGATCGGCGAGATCATGGGCTTCAAGATTGGTGCCCTCGGCGCAACGTCCATCGCGGTGGGCATCGCTTTCGCCCTCACCTTCTCGCAAGGCGCGGACGGTTCCGGCGGCATGACGATCTGGCCGCTCTTCGGTACTACGAACCAGCTCATGGCGGGTCTTTCGCTCGCCGTCATCACGGTCATTCTCACGCATCTGCGCCGCCCCACGTGGCCGGTCGCCATCCCGCTCGTCTTCGTTACCGCGATGTCTCTGTGGGCTGCAGTCAAGCAGCTGGGCACGCTGTGGGCTGCCCAGAACTGGCTGCTCTTCGCTATGGACGTCGTCATCGTTGTTGCTGCGGTGTGGGTCATCGTCGAGGTTATCGGCGCCGTCTCTGCGGCACGCAAGGCCCCGCCCGTCGAGTGGAGTGACGAGGACACGGACGCGCCGCATCCGGTGCGTCAGACTGCCGATGCCCCGGTGGCCTAAGTCTGTATGAGCCTCACCAGTCTGCTCAAAGAGTTCTACGCCGCGCCGTACCGGCGCGAGTTCTCCCGGGCGCGCCGGGACGAGGACGACTTCTTTCGTCTCCTCGTTCTCTCCGAGGCGCTGGGCATCCCGAATCCGGCGAGCTTCTACACGATTGAGTTGCTCCCGGTTATCTACGAAGACCTGCACGAATGGCATACACGCATGGGCATGGATCGGTCGCCGATTGAGGGGATGAGCTGTTGCTAACGTTCTTTGGCGGCAAGGGCGGCGTGGGGAAAACCACGTTGTCGAATGCCTACGCGCTGGGCCGCTCGAAACAGGAACGCGTCCTCGTTGTTTCCACCGATCCTGCCCACAATCTGGGCCACCTGTGGCATCAGGAGATCGGTCCGGAACCTGTGACGGTGCGCGAGAACCTCGACCTCGTGGAGCTGGACCCGGAGAAGGCGACCCGCGCTCACCTCGCGCAGGCGGGGGAGACCATGCGCGCCCACATGCCGGAGCGCCTCCATAAGGAAGTCGATAAGCATCTGGAGCTTGCCGCAGCCTCCCCGGGCACGCATGAAGCTGCGCTCCTCGAGCAGATGGCCGTCCTTATCGAGGACCACGAGGGCTCCTACGATCACATCATCTTTGATACCGCTCCGTCCGGGCATACCGCGCGTCTCATGGCGTTGCCCGAGCTCATGAGCGCGTGGACGGATGGTCTCCTCAAGCGCCGCGATAAAGCGGATAAGTTCGCGGACGTCGTCGGCTCGCTCGGTGGCGAGACCAAGTCGCAGCGCCGTGACGCGGAGTTGCGTTCCATCCTTTATCGCCGCCGCACGCGCTTCGCGCATCTGCGTGACGCGCTGCGGTCCTCGACCTTCAATATCGTGCTCACGGCCGAGCGCCTGCCGGTCATGGAGACCATTGAGCTTTACGCGGAGCTCGCCGAGCATCGCATACCGGTGGGAGGGTTGTTCATTAACCGCCGATCTCCGGCGGCGCTGCCTGGCCGGCGCGCGGTGGAGGAAGAAGCGCTTGCGACGCTGTGCGCGGCGTTGCCTGACGTGCCCGTCACTGAGCTTCCGCTGCTTGATTATGAAGTTGGCTCGCCCGAGGCACTTGAAGAGATAGCGACCTACCTGCAGCGATAGCTCAAACTTTCATGACACGAATTGCTGGGTTGGTTCCCACTATTTGACCACTCCCATTACCCTTGCTAAAGTTAACAGTAGGTTAACGAGATAAGAAAGTGAGTGGGTGAATAATCATGCTCAACATCCAGAATGCCCTCGATACCCTGCGCAAGGACCTTCACGAGTCCTACGGCCATAGCTTCTCCGCGGAAGAGATTGACTCGAAGCTGGATGAGGTTATCGCTCGCCACCTCAAGCGCGCGACGCTCGACGAGTTTGTTCCGGTCATGGTCGAGCGCGAGATCTCCGAATACTTTGGCCAGCACCGCGTGCACGTTCGTTTCGCGTCTGGTGTGGATCCTTCACTGGCTGCCGCTGCTGTCGCGCTCACCAAGAAGCGCGCGGGCGATGCGCTGTATGTCGATGCTGCTGTCACGCACCCAGAGAACCTCTCGGATTCCCACATGGCGCACGTCCTCGGCGAGCGTGGCTTGGGCGAGGACCCGGCCCGCTACCTCGATGAGGTACGCACCGTCGCCATGCCGGATTACATCGTCTACCTTGGCCGCGACCTTGAGCGCGACGAGGCTGGCAAGGACATCAAGATCTGGGACATCGAGCCCGCCACCACCGTCGAGGAAACCCGCGAGCTCGCGGACGACCTCGAGGCCCGCGTGCTCTACATGCTGGGCAAGCTCGGCATCGAGCCGATTTCTGAGGACGCGCCCGTCAACGTCTAAATTGCGCCTTGTAGCTGCATTACAACCCGTGACCGCACAAACGCGGCCACGGGTTGTGCGTTCTTGGGGCAGAAAGTCTCCCTGCTTTCGGGGTCGAACCGAGGCCGTTCTGAATTACATCTCGTGGACTATTGTGCTCCGGTAATGTGGTCGGCGAGCGCGTAAGTGCTTCCCTTTTGACGGTGCTGTTGGTTCGGGTTTCCCGAGCGGTCTCCACCGCCATATATGGGGGTCGGGGGCCGATTGTCCAGGCAGTTTCTGTCGGAGGGATCGGGTTCCGCCTACCTGATGAAGGGAGGTGAGATGGATGTCCTCTTCTGACTTGGAGCCCCCGCGTGGCGGCAATAATAAGAAGAAGGTCTGGATCGCGATTGTTGGTGCAATCGCAACCCAGACCCTCGGGACGCTGGCAGCCAATTACCTGATCGTCGCAATCGATCAGTGGCTGGCTAGCTAGTCTCACCGGGGAAGCCTCGGTGCCCTAAAAAGCCGGGGCTTTCCTGCTGTTGGTGACAATCCGGCGGCGCGCTTTCATGTCACTTGCCATGATACGCGGTACAAGGAGAGGACTCAATGCCGGGCATCGATGTGCTTTGACATGCAATCTCGTATCGTGGATGTCGTCACGTCAACAGCGGACGCAACCGAAGCGGTCACCATTTAGAATTCATCATGTTCGCGTGCCTGTGCCGAATACCTCGGCGCGAATTTCTCCATCTGCTCAATAACAAGCTTGATGGCCTCCGGTGCCTTGTCCGGCGGGTACTTGTAGTCACGCAGCGTGGCCACGAGCTGGCGAGCGATCTCCGCCAGGGCCTCATGGTCCATGAGTTCCGCGGCGGACTCATTCGTGGAGACGGCGTCGAAGAACGAGAAGACGGCACGCTGGTGCCGCAGGTGTCGGCCTAAAGACTGCCCACGCGGCTGTTCCACTTCTTGAGTGCGCGGCGGCCGCGGTAGTGGCCGAGGAGCGAGACGGTCGCGGTATCGAGGGGGAGTTGCGAGCCGAAGCTCAGAGGCATGCCCAACCACGTCATTGCGAGCACGCGCAGGGCGTGGCCGTGGGCGAAGACGAGAATGCGCTCGTCGCCGGTATCGATCATGCGGTTGTAGAAACGCGTGAGCCGTGCGGCGACCTGCTCTGGGGTTTCGCCGCCGGGAGCACCGTGGGTCCAGATCTGCCAGTCGGGAATGGTGGCGATGATGTCCTGGCGGGTCTTTCCCTCGTACTGGCCATAGTTCCACTCGGCGAGGTCCTCGGTGACCTGATAGTCCGAGAATCCGGCGAGCTGGGCGGTTTCCTGTGCGCGCAGGCGCGGGGAGCAGTAAACCGTGTCGAATTGGTCAGGGTCGAGGACACCCGCGAGCGCCTTCGCCTGCTCGCGGCCCTTCTCGGTGAGCGGCAGATCCGTGGTCGAGGTGTGCTGGCCAGTGCGCGACCAGGCGGTTTCGCCGTGGCGAACGATAAACAAATTAGTCATGTAAGTCCTTCTTAGAACGAGCTGGATCCGCCCGAGCCGGAGAATCCGCCGGAGGAGTAGCCCGTGGAGACGCCGCCAGAATCCGAACTTGCCTGAGCGTGGGCGGCGACGTCCGACTGGTGCCAGTCGTTGATGACGACATAAGGGACATAGTAGGAGCCGACGCCGGGGCGCCAGGCGGCATCGGCAAGCGTGGCGGCGCTGTGGTCCTCGCGCTCGATGTTGGAGGCGGCGTAGAGCTGGTCTTGGAGTGCGTCGATGAGGACCTTGTAATCGCCGAGGATGCCGGCGTAGGTGTCCATGAAATCGGGGGCATCGATGTATTTCCGCAGCTCCAGGACGCGGGCGTCGAGCACCTCGAGCTTGCCCTTGAGATCACCCTCCGCCTTGGTGGTGGCGGCGAGGACGTCCTCATGGAGATCCGTGAGCTCACGACGGCGGACTTCGGTGTTGCCGTGCTCCATGCGGGCGAGTTCCTCGATATTGGCCTCGGCGTTCACCGCGGCTTCGACGGCAGAGCGGGCATCGGCAAGCTCGCTTGCCTTGGCACGGAACTCCTTGTCGTCGGCGGGGGCAGTCGGCATGGACGCGTGGGCGGCGAGGAACTCGCGGCGCACGTCCTCCCACTGGGCGCGCAGCGTGTCATTCGCCAGGGGAGAGCTGAGCGAATGGGCGCGGACATTGATCTGGTCGAGGCGCTGCGCGATGTCGCCGTGGTGGGCCAGGATATAGTCCCAGTCCTCGCGGGCTTTCTTGGCCTTCTTCTTGCGGGTGGCCGCTATTGCGGTACCCGCAGCACCGAGGCCGAGGACGCCGAAGGTGCCGCCGATAATGCCGCCCACGAGGCCGTCGTTGGAGTCCTTGGCGGTGAGATTGGTATCGGCAGCGGCCTGCACGCCACGGAGCATGCCGTCCTTGTACTTCTCGTCCGCGAGGAGCCCGCGCATTTCGTCGGTAATTGCCTCGAGACGCTTCTCGTCGCGGAGGTTGAGGTCGCCTGCGACGTCCTCGCCGGCGTAGACACCCATGCGACGCGGGTCCATGCCCACGGCGACGATGAGGTGACCGTCGGCGTATTTCTCGCCCGAAGCGTCATGGAGCCCGTGGTCGCCGGTATAGAAGCGCACGGTGTCATTGAGATTGTCGTCGTTGCTTTCAAACGTGACGAAGTCGATAGCGGTGACGCTCTCGGGTAGGGTGACGTTGCTGGCGTCCTCCTTGAGCTGGGATTCTTCCTCAGAAGTGAGAAGGTCTGCTTGGTCATCCACCGTGACGGTGGAGGGCTCCACCGCGAAGGCGGGAGCGGCAGGGCCAAGGAAGAGCAAGGACGCGGCGGCGAGGGTGGGGAGGATACGCATGATTTAAGTGTATGTGCGTCTGGGCGTGGCAGCAGGATTTGTGCGAGAGCAGCCAGGACGCGCCTTACAATGCGTCACCATGTCCGCTAGAGGCACACTTGTGAGATACCGGTTCAGGTGTCATGCCGTGAAGACAATGCATACGTTAGCTAGGGCTTTTGTTTCGCGCTAAAGCTGAAGAATCGTGAGCCAGCTACGGAGGCCTGGATCTATGTAACGAACTATTTCTGTTGCATCGTGCAGTCGCGCATGCGGGTTGGAGTCGAGAAGGTTGTCTACGTGTGCGGCGCGATTCCGTAGCTGAACAAGCCGGTGCACTCGTTCGTAGACGAGTTCTACTGCAGGTTTACACAACCTTCCGTTCCTGCCATACTCACGGAGAAAGTTGCAGACAAGTACTGTAACTGCTTTCCCAAGACTTCTAGTTCGGCTAGAGGATCTTCGAAGACAGCGCTGAGACACAGTCGTCTCGGTGCTGTCCTTTTTTGTATAGGCATGGCCTGCTTGGTCGTGGCAACGCGGCAACCGCGCTGAAAACAATTAGGCTAGTTCGGCAGAAGACGTCCCTACATCAAGGAGAACTGTGTCTACTTCCTCGGCCACTGAAGCCACCGGCACCCAGGCCAAAGAACCGCTCGCGCGCATCTTGCTGCCCAAGCGCGGCGAGCCGAACGATGTGCGCATGCTCTACCTGCTCGAGGCGAAGCAGAATAACAACCGCCCGCGCTGGTCGAACCGCACGACCGTGACGGTGCCTGCCGGCGCCGAGGTCTCCTTCGAGACCTACTTCAATGCATTCCCGGCCGCGTACTGGCGCCGCTGGTCGCAGCTGGAATCCGTGGTCCTCTCCGTCGAGGTAGAGGGCTCGGCCACGCTGTCCTTCTACCGTTCGAAGGAAGACGGCCAGCGTATCTCCATCGCGCACCATGACGTGGAGACTGGTCACCACGAGTTCGAGTTGCCGCTGCGCAACTTCGAGGACGGCGGCCTGTTGTGGTTCGACGTGTCGGCTAGCGCCGACACGACTTTACGGAATGCCGCCTGGTGCGCGCCGCACGCGCCCAAGCCGCAGACGCTGCCGGATGGCACGGAGTACCCGGTCCAGCCGCGCAAGGTCGCGGTGGGTATCCCGACGTTCAACCGCCCGACCGATGCCGTGGCGGCGCTCGATGCGCTGCGTTCGGACCCGTTCGTGGATGACGTCATCGAGTACGTGCTCATGCCGGACCAAGGCAACCAGCACCCGGCGGACGAGCCGGGATACGCCGAGGCCGTGGCGCACTTTGGCGAGCGCTTCCGCGAGTTCCGCCAGGGCAACCTGGGCGGCTCGGGTGGCTACTCGCGCATTATGTTCGAGGCCATTGAGAACACGGACGCGCCGTACATCCTCTACATGGATGATGACATCGCGATCGAGCCGGACTCTGTGTACCGCGCACTGCAGGTCGCGCGCTTTGCGGCACGTCCGTTCGTGGTGGGCGGCGAGATGCTCAACCTGCAGGAGCGCAGCCAGCTGCGCACCACGGGTGAGCGCGTCAACCGCGCGGACTTCATGTGGGGTGCGGCGGAGCACGCTGTGTACGACCACGACTTCGCGAAGTACCCGCTGCGCGCGATTGGTGACGCGCAGTCGCATCTGGACCCGAAGAAGTACGACTCGCGCGCGCTGCACCGCCGCGTGGACGTCGAGTACAACGGCTGGTGGATGTGCCTGTTCCCGCGCGTCATCGCGGAGACCATTGGCCAGCCCCTTCCGCTCTTTATCAAGTGGGATGACACGGAGTACTCGCTGCGTGCCGCGGCGAATGGCTTCCCCACGGTGACGTGGCCGGGTGCCGCGATCTGGCACATGGCGTGGGCGGATAAGGACGACGCCATCGACTGGCAGGCGTACTTCCACCTGCGCAACCGCCTTATCGTGGCGGCGCTCTACCACGAGGGTGACGTCAAGGGCATTACCAAGTCCATCTTCAAGTCGTCGCTCAAGCACACGATGTGCATGGAGTACTCGACCATGGCCATCCAGCTCGAGGCCATGAAGGACTTCCTGGCCGGGCCGGATCAGCTCTTCGACATCCTGGAGACCTCGCTGCCGCGCATTGCGAAGATTCGCCAGAACTACTCGGACGCCGTCATCCTCCCGTCCGCCTCGGACCTGCCGGCGCCGACGGGCGCGCCGGGTGTGCCGCGCAAGAACGTGGGCGGACGCCTGGGCAAGGTGAAGAAGCTGCCGTGGGCCGCCAAGGCGGCGCTGCATCTGCTCAAGAAGGAAGACCCGGCGCATCACACCGCGCCGCAGCTCAACCTCACGCCGGAGGAGGCGCGCTGGTTCACGCTGGCACGCGTGGATTCGGCGACGGTCTCCACGGCGGGCGGCACGGGCGTGGCGTTCCGCAAGCGCGACCGTGATCTGGCGCGTGACTTGGTCAAGCAGACTCGTGAGTTGTTGGGCGAGATTGAGGAGAACTTCGACGGCTTGAAGGCGCAGTACCGTGCGGCGCTGCCGGAGCTTACCTCGCGCGACTCGTGGCGGGAGGTCTTCGATGCGCAGTAATCCTCCGGGGAAGCTTTCCGTCGCGGAATCCCACATCCTGGAAAAGATCCAGGAGGTCGCGTTTGATAAGCCGGGCGTGCTGCCCACCGCGCGGGGTTTGAGCCACTTTGGCGAGCATGCGCTCGGCTGGATGGGCACCTCGGCGGTGCTCGCGGGGCTTGCGTACCGACGCGGGGATAGTGATCGCGTGCGTGATTGGGCGCGCGTGGGCGTGAGTGCCTTTTCGGCGCATGCGGCCTCGGTGATCATCAAGCGCATCGTGCGACGCAAGCGTCCGGACTACCCGTACGTGCGGGTGGGCGTGGGCACGCCTTCTAAGCTGTCCTTCCCGTCCTCGCACTCGACGTCGACGACGGCGTTCCTTGTTGGTGCGACGCGCGTCACGGGAAACCCGGCATTCTTGCTGGGTATTCCCGTCATGATGTGCTCGCGCATGGTGCTGGGCGTACACTACCCGTCGGACACGGCGCTGGGCGCCGCCCTGGGCGCGGCCACGACCTGCGCCCTCTTTGAACTTGATTCCGCCCGCGAGGAGAAGACTGCATGAGCCCCAAGGACGATGGCACCCAGAGTGTGTTCCACTCTGAGCCGCACACCGCTGGCGTCGATACCGGCCGCAAGCGCCAACCGCCGAAGAACCTAGCCGATGGCATGGTCAAGGCCCTGCGCCCCAAGCAGTGGGTGAAGAACGTCCTCGTGCTGGCCGCGCCCGCCGCAGCCGGCGCGGACGCGCTCTTCCACTCGAGAGTGCTCATCGATGTGGCGCTGGCGTTCGTGGTTTTCTGCTGCGCGGCCTCGGCCATCTACCTCATCAACGACGCGCGCGACGTGGACGCGGACCGCGCACACCCCACCAAGCGCTTCCGTCCCATCGCGGCGGGCGTGCTGCCGGTGGGACTCGCGTACGCGATGGCCGTCGTGCTCATCATTGCCTCGGTGGGCCTATCCTTCCTCGCGACGGCGGGGGTCGAGCTCGCCATCGTCATGGCGGTCTACATCGCGCTGCAGTTGGGCTACTGCTTCGGCTGGAAGCACATGCCGGTGATCGACATCGCGCTCGTGTCTTCGGGCTTCATGCTGCGCACCATGGCTGGCGGCGTGGCCGCGGGGATTGTCCTCTCCCAGTGGTTCCTGCTCGTCGCGGCATTTGGTTCGCTGTTTATGGCCTCGGGCAAGCGCTACTCGGAGATCCTGCTCGCGGAGCGCACAGGCGCGAAGATCCGCAAGTCCCTCGAGGGCTACACCCCGACGTACCTGCGCTTCGTGTGGACGCTCGCGGCCACGGCCGTGGTCATGAGTTACACGCTGTGGGGCTTTACGCTGTCCAACTCCGTCGATGGCGCGGCCGCAGTGTGGTACCAGGTCTCCATGGTGCCGTTCACCATCGCCATCCTGCGCTACGCTGCAGACGTCGACCGCGGCAACGGCGGCGCGCCGGATGAGATTGCGCTCCAGGACCGTGCGCTGCAGATTCTGGCGCTACTGTGGCTCGCATGCATCGCAATTGCCACGTATGTGATTCCAGCTTTCTTCTAAACTGCTGGTAGATTTTCTACTCGTGCCGAATACCGATACCTCGCGGGAGAACCTGATCGTCCGATGGACGGTGTGGGCCTCCGTCGTTGTTATCGGTATTTTTTCATTCTGGGGTGCGTGGACCCGCCGCTGGATCGCGGACGATGGCCTCATCGTGCTGCGCACGGTGCGCAACCTCATCGCAGGTAACGGACCCGTCTTTAACGCGGGAGAGCGCGTCGAGGCGAATACCTCCACGCTGTGGCAATACCTTATCTATGCGGTCCAACGCATCACGCGTGGCGACCTCGAACACATCGTGATGTGGCTGGCGCTGCTGTTGTCCGTTGCGGCGATGACGGCGGCCGTGTGGGCGACCTCGCGCGTGTTCGCGGGCCGCGCCGTCGTTCCGGCGGGTGCGCTGGTGTATCTGGCGCTGCCGCCGGCGCGCGACTTCTTTACCTCGGGCCTCGAGTGGGGCCTGGCCATCTTCTATCTCGCTTTCTTGTGGTGGCTGCTCATTGAATGGGCTCGCGGGGAGAGGAATGCGCTCGTCTACGTGCTCGCCTTCTGGGCGGGGCTGTCCTGGCTCGTGCGCCCGGAGTTGGCGCTCTACGGCGGTATCACGGGCATCGTCCTGCTCGCCACGCACCGTCACTGGCGCGCGTGGCTGGGCATCCTCGGCGCGGCGCTGCCGGTGCCGGCGGCGTACGAGCTCTTCCGCATGGGCTACTACGGCCTGCTTACCCCGCATACCGCGGTGGCGAAGTCCGCGGCTGACTCGGCTTGGGGCCAGGGCTGGGCCTACCTCATGGATTTTGTGGGGCCGTACTGGCTGTGGCTGCCGGTCCTCGTGGCGCTCATCGTCGGGTACTTCGCGTACCGCGGGGGTGTGCTGCGTGGGCGGCGCGTGGCGGCCGTCGCCATCATGGTCGGTTGCGCTGCCTTACATACGCTCTATGTGCTGCGCGTGGGCGGCGACTTTATGCATGGCCGCATGCTCTTGCTGCCTCTCTTCGCGGCGCTGTTGCCGGTCTTCGTCGTGCCGCTGAAAGCGGTGGGGGCATCGGCAAGCGCGGCGGTGCTGGGTATCTGGGCGTTCACGGTGGTCCTGCGCGGACACCCGGTGGATTGGGCATACTTCGAAGATGGGGAGATTTCCATCGTCGACGAGCGCGAGTTCTGGACGTACGCGAACAGGCTGGAGCGCGGCGACGCCCCGAAGGGGATTGCAGACTACGCGGACAATAAGCTGCTGGGCGGCTTCGACAAGGGCATCAAGGGCCTCGAGGACGGGGATGCACTGGCCATGCGCTACCTCGAGAACGAGGACCCGGAGACCTACAGCTGGCTGCCGGTGGAACGCGAGACCGGGCGCACGGATCCGCCCACGCTCTATCTAGTGAACATGGGTATGTCCTCGGCGCGCAGCCCGTTGAACGTGCGTGTGCTCGACAATATTGGCCTGGCCACGCCGCTCGCGGCGCGTCAGCCGCGCCTGCCGGAGGGGCGCATTGGACATGACAAGCTGCTCTCGCGCGAGTGGCAGGCGGCGGATTCCGCAGTGGATATCGACGAGCTGCCAAGCTGGATAAACAAGGACGAGGTGCGCAAGGCACGCAAGGCTTTGCAGACCGAAGATTTCCAGAAGCTCTTTGCGACCTACCGCGATCCGCTAACGTTTGACCGTTTCATGGCGAATATTAAGTGGGCGCTCACTGACGGGCGCACGCTGCAGTTGTCCTCGAACCCAGACGATTACCTGGGAAGCTAACGGACAACACCCGGCGGGAGCGACTTTTTCGCGCTCGTCCGCTAAGCTACTGCAGAACCTTCGTTATAGATTTGTGACGAAATCAGAATTCTTTCAATCTCAAAGGAGAGACATGTTCACCTTGTCCTTGACCAAGGTACAGACGGTGTCTCAGCGCGTCCTCGCGGTCCTCGTGGCCATCGTGGTCGCCTGCGGCCTCGCCGCCGTCGCCGCCCCGCGCGCCTCAGCTGCCCCGCGCGACTTCCTGCGTGCGGACGCAACCGGTACATGTACGTGGGATCCCGTGGGCTGGTGGGTCCAGCGCTGCGACGTGTGGTCCCCGTCCATGAACCGCACTATTCCGGTGCAGATTCAGCCGGCGAAGCGCGGCGGCAACGCGGCCCTCTACCTGCTCGACGGCCTCCGTGCGACGGATAAGACGAACGCGTGGGTCAACGACGTCAACGCGGCACGTCTCTACGAGCCGAATAACATCACGCTCGTTATGCCGGTGGGCGGCACCGCATCCTTCTACCAAGACTGGCAGGGTCCGGCCACGTATGACGTCATCAACCCGGTCACCTACCAGTGGGAGACCTTCCTCACCTCCGAGCTGCCGGGCTACCTCGAGCGCAACTTCGGCGTGGCACGCAACAACAACTCGATTGCGGGTCTGTCCATGGGCGGCACCGCCGCCATCACGCTGGCCGGCAAGCACCCGGGTCAGTTCCGCCAGGCGCTGAGCTTCTCCGGCTACCTCACCACCTCTCTGCCGGGCGCTCACACCTTCATGCGCATGGCCCTGCTCGATGCGGGCGGCTACAACATCAACGCCATGTACGGTTCTTCGCTCAACCCGCAACGCTTCGAGAATGACCCGTTCAACCAGATCAATGGTCTGCGCAACACGGACGTCTATATCTCGGCCGCCTCGGGTGTTCCGGGCCCCAAGGATAAGTCCATCCCGGCCAACATCCAGGCCGCCGGTATTGCTCTGGAGGGCTTTTCCCTCGCGACCACCCGCCTGTGGGAGGCCAAGGCTCGTGCCATGGGTCTTAACCCCACCGCGGATTACCCGGCCACCGGTGAGCACAACTGGATCAACTTCGGCGATCAGCTCGTGAAGACGCACAAGCGCGTTCTCGACGTCATGAACGCCTGGTAAAACTCCACGCTCTTCGCCCGCGCACCTCGCACCGAGGTGCGCGGGTTTGTGCGTTTTTCCGCGTGTCCTCCCCCACAAAGTCTCAAGTTTTACTTAAGGTAGAGCGCACAATAGACATAGACAGCTTCGCCAGCACCCTGGCTGCCAGTCCGGAGGAGGGGAACCTTCGGAATGTGGCTCGCCGCGGTGCCTCCTCTCCACGCCTCGTACCGGGCGTGGTGGGGAATACTCGTGACCTCGCCGCCACTTCAGAGATTTTTAAAGGACTTTCATGCGCACACCATCTCGCTTCCCCTCTCGCACCGCCCAGACGCCGCGCGCACTCCGTCGCGGCATCGCTGCCGCCGCTCTGCCCACCGCCATCGCCGTGGGCGTGGCCCTGCTGCCGGGCGCCAACGCACAGTCGTCGCTGCCGAATGGTCTCTCCAGCAACGGCTCGAGCCTCTCGGATGCCTTCGCGCCGTCCAACCCGCCGCAGCGCACTCCGATTTCTACGGAGGATCATCCGAAGATTGAGGGTCTGCCGGAAGGCGTGTCCGTCAACCGCATCGAGTACCTTTCCCCGCGCCACGTTAAGGTGTGGGTGAAGTCCGCCGCCATGCCGGAGCAGGAAGTGGGTGTGCAGATTCTGCTCGCGCGCGATTGGTACTCCCAGCCGGATAAGACCTTCCCGGAGGTCTGGGCGCTCGATGGCCTGCGTGCGCGCGACGATGAGTCCGGCTGGACCATCGAGACCAACATCGAGTCCTTCTACGCGGACAAGAACGTCAACGTTGTCATGCCCATCGGCGGCGAGTCCTCCTTCTACTCGGACTGGCAGAAGCCGGACAACGGCAAGCACTACATGTGGGAGACCTTCCTCACCCAGGAACTCACGCCGATCCTCAAGAACAAGTTCCGCTCCAATGAGCAGCGCGGCGTCATCGGCATCTCCATGGGCGGCACCGCCGCCATGAACCTGGCCGAGCGTCGCCCAGACCTTTTCAAGTTCGTCGGTTCTTTCTCCGGCTACCTGGACACCACCACGCAGGGCATGCCGGAGGCTATCCAGGTCGCGCAGATGGATGCGGGCGGATACACCTCCACCAACATGTGGGGCCCGCACTACTCTCAGGACTGGGTCGACCACGACCCGAAGCTGGGCATCGAGGCTCTCAAGGACATGACCGTCTACGTCTCTGCTGGCTCCGGCAAGGACGACTTCGGCACCCCGGGCTCCGTGGCCAAGGGGCCGGCCAATATGGCGGGCGTCGGCCTCGAGGTGCTCTCGCGCATGTCCACCCAGACCTTCGTGGACTACGCGAAGAAGGCTGGCGTTCCGGTCACCACCAAGTTCCGCCCGTCCGGCATCCACAACTGGGAATACTGGCAGTTCGAGATGGAGCAGGCCTTCCCGTACGTCGCGGACGCCCTGGGTCTGTCTAAGGAAGACCGCGGCGCGGACTGTACCCCGGTGGGCGATATCGCTGCCGCCACCAAGGGCGGCATCATCGGCACCTGCGTCAACAACGAGTACGACGTGGCGGACGGCAAGGGCAAGGCCGAGGACTTCACCGGAGGCACGGCCTACTGGTCCCCGGGCACCGGCGCACAGCCGCTGTTCGGCCGCATCAACGCCCGCTACGCGGAAATCGGCGGCCCGTCCTCCTGGCTGGGCTTCCCCACCTCCGGCGAGCGGAAGACTCCGGACGGCAAGGGCCGCTTCGTTCACTTCGAGCACGGCTCCATCTACTGGACCGCGGAGACCGGCGCGTGGGCCATCCCGGGCGACATGTTCACCGCGTGGGGCGCGGGCGGCTACGAGACGGGCGACCTCAAGTACCCGACCGCAGCTGTGCGCCAGGTCGGCGAGGGCTACGCCCAGGACTTCCAGAACGGCGTCCTCACCCGTAACCCGGACAAGTCCAACTCCGTCGTCCACGGCGCCATCGGCGCGAAGTACAAGGAGCTGAACGGCCCCGAGTCCGCTCTCGGCTTCCCGAAGGGTAACGAGAAGGCTATCAACGGCGGTGCCTTCCAGGAGTTCGAGCACGGCTCCATCTACTGGTCCCCGTCCACTGGTGCACACGTCATCATGTACGGCGACATCTTCAACACCTGGGGCGCCAATGGCTTCGAGCAGGGCGTGTATGGCTGGCCCACCGAGGACTACGCGCAGATCCCCGCCGGCGGTGAGATCCAGAAGTTCCAGCACGGCGAGATCAGCCAGGTCTTCGGCGCTATCCAGGAGAAGAAGAACTAATGCGTGCCCCGCTCGCTGCTGCCGTCCTCGCCGCCGCCGGCCTGCTGGCCGCATGCGGCTCCGCGACGGTGGAACAGGAAACCCCCACCTCCATCGCCCCGCTGGAGACCACCGCGCTTTCCGATGCCCCCTCCTCCGAGTCCGCCGAGGCTTCCGCCTCGGCATCAGGGGCGGCGTCAGCGTCTGAGTCTTCAGCGAGCGCATCCTCCGAGCCGGAGTCTGAGGCCGCGGCCGTCGCCACGGCCCAGGACGAGGGCGCCCGCGCCATCTCCGAGGCTCCCGCGCCTGCACCGCTCGTGGACCGCGACGCGGACTACCTCGCGGCACTCACGCAGTCTGGCATCAACACCGAGGGCGTCGAAGACCAGCTCCTCGGCGTGGGCCAGAACTCCTGCGAGGGCCAGGATTCCGTCACCATCGGCGCTGTCGCCGGCCAGCTCATCGAGCAAGGCCGCACGCAGCTGCCGCACGAGCAGGTCGTGGCGCTCATTACGAATACCGCCATGGCGGCCTACTGTGGCTAATCCACCTGGCTAATCTAGCTGCAGTGACAACACTGCAGTACAGAAACGGGGCACAGCCAGCTCCCATGTAGTCCGCATGGGGCTGGCACCTTTCCCCAACGTTGAAGGAGTAGTTCTAAGAAGACTATGAAAAAGGTTGTCACAGTCATCGCTGTCGTCATCGTTCTACTCGTCATCGGTGGGGGAGCGGTCCAATACTTCAACTCGCGTCAGACGGGAACGAGCACGGATAACGCGCTCGATCCTGCCGCCCCGGACAACCCCGAGGGCGAGGACGCGACCACGCCCGAGCAACCGGACTGGTGCCCGGCCTATGAGTTCATCTCTGCCCCTGGCACGTGGGAATCCGCGAAGGACGATAATCCGCTCTCGCCCACGGCCAACCCGCGGTCGTTCATGCTGTCTATTACGAACCCGCTGCAGCAGGCTTATACCCCGGACCACGTCAAGGTGTGGACCCTGCCGTATACCGCGCAGTTTAAAAACATCAACGCGCAGCACGAGATGAGCTATGACGAATCCCGTCAGGAAGGCACCTCGACGCTCGAGGGCGAGCTCAACTACATGCACAGCGAGTGCCCCAACACGCAGTTCATCCTTTCCGGCTTCTCCCAGGGCGCCGTCATCGTGGGCGACATCGCGGACCGCATCGGCGGCGGCAACGGCCCCATCCCAGCCGAAAACGTCGCCGGCGTCGCCGTCATCGCGGATGGTCGCCGCATGCCCGGCGTGGGCATTAACCCGGGCAACCCCGTGGACGGCATCGGCGCGGAGGTCGCCCTCCTGCCGGTCAATTCGCTTATCCAGGCCGTCGTCCCCGGCGCCACCATGCGCGGCGAGCGCGCCAACGGCTTCGGTTCGCTCGCGGACCGCACGTATCAAATCTGTGCCCCGGATGACTCGGTGTGTGATGCCCCGCGCGATATTGGCAACGGCATTGACCGCGCGGCCGCCCTCATCGCTGCCAACGGCGTCCACGCCATGTACGCCTCGAACCCCAACGTCATTCCGGGCACGACGGCGAATGCCTGGGTCGTGGACTGGGCGCGCGGCATCATCGACGCCGCATAAGCGCACCGCAGCGCTTAACTATCCTCGCGTGGTGTTGCTGACGCCGCGCGTCTCTGTGCTATATTTTGCAGTCAAAACAAAACTACATCGAAAGTAAAGGAACCCCCATGGATCTTGCCAAGATGTTTGCCAAGTTCTTCGACGAAAACGGCCAGATCGTCCTGCCGCCGCAGCTGACCCTGCCGGGCCTGGCCGAATTACTCTACGCCCAAGAACAGGCTGCCGGCGCGGACCTGGACCGCCCCATCCTGCGTCAGTGGGATTACAGCGAATCCCGCGAGGGTACCCCGCGCGAGGTCTCCCGCCGCGAATTCAACACTCGCGTCAAGGCCGTCGCGGCCCGCCTGCAGCAGGTGGGCGGTATTGGCGACCGTGTCGCCGTCCTCGCCGGCAACTCCCCGGAGTACATCTTTGGCTTCCTCGGCGCGATGTACGCGGGCATGATCCCGCTGCCGCTCTACGACCCCAACGAGCCGGGCCACACCGCACACCTCAACGCCGTCTTCGGTGACTCCAACCCGAAGATCGTGCTCACCAACAACGTGTCCGCCGCCGCGGTGCGCAAGCACTTCGCAGACCTCCCCGCCAAGGAGCGCCCGCGCGTCATTGTCGTCGACACGCTGCCGGACACCCTGGCGGAGAGCTTCGTCAACCCCACGGAGACCCCGCAGGGTAAGGCCATTGCCGCCAACTCCACGGTGGCCCCCATCGACATGCCAGCCTTTCTGCAGTACACCTCCGGTTCCACTCGTACCCCGGCGGGCGTGCAGCTCACCAACCGTTCCATCGTCACGAACGTCCTGCAGATCTTCTCCAGTGTGCAGATCAAGATGCCGCCGCGCGTCGTCTCGTGGCTGCCCATGCACCACGACATGGGCATCATCCTTGCCGTCTTCGTTACGATCCTCGGCTTCAACTTCGAGATCATGACCCCGCGCGACTTCGTTCAGCACCCGAAGCGCTGGATCAACCAGATCAAGCGCCAGCCGGTCGACGACAACCTTGCGGGTACCTACGCTGTTGTCCCCAACTTCGCGCTCGAGCTCTCCGCACGCTACGGTGCCCCGGAGGAGGGCGAGGAGCTCGACTTCTCCAACATCGACGGCATCATCATCGGCTCCGAGCCGGTCACCGAGTCTGCCGTGAACTCCTTCTGGGAGACCTTCGGTAAGCCCGAGTACAAGATGCGCCGCGAAGTCCTGCGTCCGTCCTACGGCCTGGCCGAGGCCTCGCTCATCGTCGCGACCCCGCAAACCCCCAACCGCCCGATCATCGCGCACTTCGACCGCGATGCCCTGGCTGAGGGCAAGGGCGTTATCGTTGATAAGTCCGAGACCACCGTGGCGTTTGCCTCCAACGGTCAGGGTGTGCCCGCACAGTACCTCACCCTTGTCGATCCGGAGGCCCACACTGAGGTCGAAGACGGCGTCATCGCTGAGATTTGGCTCCACGGCCGCAATATGGCGTCCGGTTACCTGGGTCGCCGCGTCGAGTCCGACGCCACCTTCCGCAACACCCTCGCCGAGCGCCTGCCAGAGGGCTCCCGCGTGGACGGCGCCCCGGATGATGACAAGTGGATGGCCACCGGCGACCTCGCCACCATCATCGATGGCGAGCTCTACATCACCGGCCGCCTCAAGGACCTCATCGTCATCGCGGGCCGCAACCACTACCCGCAGGACATCGAGGCCACCGTCCAGGAAGCCTCCGAGCGTGTCCGTCCGGACTCCGTCGCTGCCTTCTCCGTGGAGGGCGACAACACCGAGTCCCTCGTCATCCTCGTCGAGCGCCCCGACGGTGTCACGGCTGACGATGCCGCCGATGCCGAGGCCACCGAGGTCATCCGCGGTGCCGTGACGAAGAACCACGGCGTCACCCCGGACCAGGTCGTCTTCTTCAACGCTGGCGAGATCAACCGCACCTCGTCCGGCAAGATCGCCCGCCGCGTGGCGAAGAAGCATTTCGTCGAGGCATAAGCA
Source organism: Corynebacterium sp. DNF00584 (assembly GCF_001552965.1). NCBI lineage: Bacteria > Bacillati > Actinomycetota > Actinomycetes > Mycobacteriales > Corynebacteriaceae > Corynebacterium > Corynebacterium sp. DNF00584. The sequence goes on from NZ_KQ959771.1 coordinate 56,777, forward strand.
CGTAACGCTACTGCCCATCACACCGAGCCCCAGCCATTTATGGCTGCGGCTCGGTGCGAGCATTTTTCGCGTGGGTGACCGTGATAGAGCGCGGCTTCGCGCGTTCGGGCCGACCGCGGGAGTTCCTCACGTATCGCGCCGCGGCCGCATTCAAGCGGCGGGCGAAGGGCAGAAATGGGGCATGCTGGTGGCGATCTTAAGGCGTGTTTTCCCAGTACATGGGGCATAAATGCATGTCGCAATTCGGCAGAGACCTAACAAAGTGAGACAATGGGGCGATATTTCTTGTTATGAGGGCGCGCCGGAAGGCGCTGCGCCGGCAAGTAACACCCGCCATAGAAAGACTGATGACTTTTATGACCGTTGAAGAACTACGCGTCTGGCTGCGCAATTGGGTGGTTGAGACCACCGGCGTCGAGCCTGAGGAAGTGACGGACACCAAGCCCCTAGAAAACTTCGGGCTGTCCTCCCGCGACGCGGTCGTGCTCTCCGGCGAGCTGGAAAACCTGCTGGGCACGCACCTCGACGCGACCGTGGCTTACGAATACCCCACCATCGCGCAGCTCGCGGACCGCCTTATCAATGGCCCCGCAGATCCGCAGTCGCTGCGGTCGCAAGCGCCCGCAGGTGGTGACGCCGCACCCGCCCGCAAGGCTGATGAGCACGACATCGCAATCATCGGCATGGCCGGTCGTTTCCCGGGCGCCAATGACGTTGCGGAGTTCTGGCAGATGCTTACCGAGTACCGCACTGGCACGGGCCCGCTTCCCATGGGCCGCTGGAGCGAATACACGGCAGACCCGGTGATCTCCGCGAAGCTGGAAACCGAGAACACCACCGGTGGTTATATCGAGGACATTGCGGGCTTCGACCCGGAGTTCTTTGGTCTCAGCCCGCTCGAGGCCACGAACATGGACCCGCAGCAGCGCATCATCCTCGAACTGGCCTGGGAAGCCCTCGAGGACGCCGGCGTTCCCGCCAACGAGCTGCGCGGCACCGCCACCGGCGTCTACATCGGCTCCACCAACAACGACTACGGCATGCTGCTCGCCGCCGACCCGGCGGAGATGCACCCCTATGCGCTCACCGGTACGTCCTCGGCCGTCATCCCGAACCGTGTGTCCTACGCGCTGGACCTGCGCGGCCCGTCCATCAACGTCGACACGGCGTGCTCAACCTCGCTGGTGGCCATCCACCAGGCTGTGCGCGACCTGCGCACGGGTGCTGCCGATGCCGCCCTCGCCGGCGGCGTCAATATCCTTGCGGCTCCGTACGCGTCGCTGGGCTTCAGCGAGCTCGGCGTCATCTCGCCCACGGGCAATATCCACGCATTCTCGGATGACGCGGATGGCATCGTGCGCTCGGATGCCGCCGGCCTCGTCGTGCTCAAGCGTCTCTCCGACGCCCAAGCCGCAGGCGACACCATCCTTGGCGTCATTCGCGGCTCCGCCGTGAACTCGGATGGCCACTCCAACGGCATCACCGCGCCGAACCCCGAGGCCCAGGTCGACGTCCTGCGTCGCGCCTACGCCGACGCCGGCATCGACCCGCGCACCGTCGACTACGTCGAGGCCCACGGCACCGGCACCATCCTCGGTGACCCCATCGAGGCCTCCGCGCTCGGCCGCGTCATCGGCCACGGCCGCGACGCCGCAAGCCCCATGCTGCTCGGCTCCGCGAAGTCGAATATCGGCCACTCCGAAGCCGCCGCCGGCGTCGTGGGTCTTATCAAGGTCCTCTCCGCCATGCGCGCCAACGAGCTGCCGGGCCAGGTCAACTTCACCGAGCCCAACCACTACGTCGACTTCGACGCCGAGCACCTCGAGGTTGTCGCCGACACCCGCGAGTGGCCCGAGTACTCCGGCCGCAAGGTCGCGGGCGTCTCCGGCTTCGGCTTCGGTGGCACCAATGCCCACCTCGTCCTCACGGACTACCGTCCGGATCTTGACGGTGAGACCACCCGCCGCCCGGCCCAGGTGCGCCTTGAGGAGAAGCCCGCCGTCGACGAGGACCACCCGGCCGTCGTGCCGTCCTTCTCTCTGGCCGTCTCCGGCCTGCTGCCCTCGCGCCGCAAGGCGCTGGCCGCCCAGCTCGCGGACTTCATCGAGGAGACCCACCCGGATCTCTTCGACGTCGCCCGCGTTCTCGCCGGCCGCAACCACGCGCGTTCCCGCGCCGTCGTTACCGCCACGAACGAGGAAGAGGCGGTGCGCCGCCTGCGCCAGGTTGCCGAGGGCAAGGTCTCCGTGGGCATTTCTTCGGCCGACGCGCCAGCGTCGTCCGGTCCCGTCTTCGTCTACTCCGGTTTCGGCTCCCAGCACCGCAAGATGGTCAAGGACTTCCTCGAGGTCTCTCCGTTCTTCGCTGAGCGCCTCGCCGAGCTCGACAAGATCGTGGACTTTGAGTCCGGCTGGTCCATCCTCGACATCGTCCGCGACGACTCGCAGACCTACAACACGGAGACGGGCCAGGTCGCCGTCACCGCCATCCAGATCGCGCTCACGGATCTCCTCGCGCACTTCGGCGCCCGCCCGTCCGCCGTCATGGGCATGTCCATGGGCGAGATCGCCGCGGCCTACGCCGCCGGCGGTATCTCCGCCGAGGACGCCATGCTCATCGCGTGCCACCGCGCCCGCCTCATGGGCGAGGGCGAGGCCTCGCTCACTGAGGAAACTCAGGGCGCCATGGCCGTCGTCGAACTGTCCGCCGAGGAAATCTTCGCCCTCGGCAACGACATCGAGCCCGCCGTCTACGCCGGCCCCGGCATGAATACTGTCGGTGGCCCGCGTCAGCAGGTCCTCGACCTCGTCGAGCGTCTCGAAGGCGAAGGCAAGTTCGCCCGTGCCCTCAAGGTCAAGGGCGCCGGCCACACCTCCGCCGTCGAGCCGCTCCTCGGCGAGCTCGCCGCAGAGATCGCTGGCATCGAGGCTCGCCCCATCCACACGGCGCTCTACAGCTCCGTGGATAAGGCGGTGCGCTATGAGCCGGGCGCCACGGTCCACACGGACGAGTACTGGCTCCACATGACGCGCCAGGCCGTCTACTTCCAGGACGCCACGGAGCAGGCGCTCGCCCACGGCCACACCCAGCTCGTGGAAATCTCTCCGAACCCTGTCGCGCTCATGGGCATGATGAACACCGCGTTTACCGTGGGCAAGGCCGATGCCCAGCTGCTCTACGTCTTCAAACGCAAGATCGACGAGTCCGCCTCGCTGCTCGACCTCCTGGCCAAGCTCTATGTCGCGGGCGCGCCCATCGACTACCGTGCAGTCTTTGGCGGTCTTTCCGCTGCTTCCGCCAACGCGGCAGCGCCGGCGGTGCCGCATACGCAGTTCAAGCGTCAGCACCTGTGGACCAATGCTCGCCCGGCGTCGGGCGTGTCGGGTCTGCCCGGCGCCCGCGTCACGCTGCCCACCGGCCAGATTGCCTTCGGCACGAACGCGGACCAGGCGCCGAGCGTCCTCGCGCTGCTCGAGTCCGCCGCCGAGGCTGTTGAGCCCGGCGCCCAGCTCGCCGCCGTTGAGGAGCACGCCGACCTTCCGCCGGCGGGTGACATCACGGTGACGGTCGACCGCTCCCTGGGCGGTCTCTCCGTTGCCGCGTACCTCGCCACGGACGGTTCGCTGCTTGCCGAGGGCTTTGCCTCCACGCTGCAGCTTTCCGATGCCCCCACGCTCCAAGGCGTCCAGGCGCCTTCCGCTTCGACGTCTGCGGCGCCAGCCGCCGATGAGCTCGCTGACATCGAGGCCGTGCGCTGGGATCCGTCCCAGGAATCTGTCGAGGAGCACCTCGCCCTCATCGTTTCTGAGTCCATGGGCTACGACGTCTTGGACCTGCCGCGCGAGCTGCCGCTCATTGACCTGGGGCTTGATTCGCTCATGGGCATGCGCATTAAGAACCGCGTGGAAAACGACTTCCAGATTCCGCCGATCCCGGTCCAGGCCCTGCGTGACGCGTCGCTCGCCGACGTCATCGCCATGGTCGAAGAAGCTGTCCAGACCGGCGAGACCCCGTCTGAAACCCCGGCCGCGGCGGGTGCTGCAGCCGACGCTGAGGATGAGGCGGCATCGGAAAGCCCGGCCCCGCAGACCTCCAGCGAGGACGCCCCGGCGGGCGCCGTCGATGCGGAAGGCGTCGGCGTCGCCCCGCGCGACGCCTCCGAGCGCCTGGTCTTCGGTACCTGGGCCACGTTCACAGGTAAGGCCGCCGCAGGCGTGACCTCCACGCTGCCGGCTATCTCGGACGAGGTGGCGCAGCAGATCGCCGAGCGCCTTACCGAGCGCGCCGGGATTGAGGTCACCGCAGGGCAGGTCAAGGAAGCCCAGACCCTCGAGCCGCTCGCTGATCGCGTCCGCGAGGGCCTGGAGACTGAGGTCGAAGGCAACGTGCGCGTGCTGCGCGAGGCCGATGGCCCCGCCGTGTTCATGTTCCACCCGGCCGGCGGCACGACTGTCGTTTACCAGCCGCTCACTCGCCGCCTGCCGGACGACGTCGCCGTCTACGGCATCGAGCGCGTCGAAGGCTCCATCGAGGAGCGCGCCGAGTCGTATCTCGATGACATCATCACGTACGCACGCGGCCGTACGATCGTCCTTGGTGGCTGGTCCTTCGGTGGCGCACTGGCTTACGAGGTAGCCGCGCAGCTGGGCAAGCGCCGCGCCGCCGGCGAGGACGTCCCTGAGGTGGGCTTCATTGCGCTGCTCGATACGACGCAGCCGGCTCACCCGGCTCCGGATACCCTCGAGGAGACCAAGGCCCGCTGGGGTCGCTACGCGGCGTTCGCGAAGAAGACCTACGACCTGGACTTCCCGGTGCCGTACGACCTTATCGAGACCGTCGGCGAGGACGCCGTCATGGCGATGCTCGCGGAGTTCCTCTCCACGACCGATGCCTCTGAGCACGGCCTCGCCGCCGGCGTCCTCGAACATCAGCGTGCGTCCTTCGTGGACAACCAGATTCTGGCGAAGATCGACTTCCAGCGTTGGGCTGAGGTCGACGTCCCCGTCCTGCTCTTCCGCTCTGAGCGCATGCACGACGGCGCCATCGAGCTCGAACCTGCCTACGCGGAGATCGCTCCGGATGGCGGCTGGGGCCAGATTGTGAAGAACCTGGAGATTGTCCAGCTTCCGGGCGACCACCTCGCTGTGCCAGACGAGCCGGCCATCGGCATCGTGGGCAAGCACATGCAGCAGTGGATTGAAGAGAAGCTCTCTTAAATTCTCCGCACTGAGCGCGGCTCGGCTTCGGCTGAGCCGCGTGCGACGTTTTCTCCTCCCCAAGGGGGAGTTATCATTGAGGACTGACATGTCGGCGGCTGCCTTCACGGCGACCGCGCGATAACCCAAGACACCGAGGAGTTCATTCGTGACAACCACGGCTGAGAAGCTAGCCGATCTGCGCGCACGGCTTGAGAAGGCGCAGGATCCCGGATCCGAGCGTTCGCGTCAGCGCCGCGACGAGGCCGGCCGGTCCACGCCGCGCCAGCGCATTAACGCGCTGCTCGATGAGGGCTCTTTCGTGGAAATCGGCGCCCTGGGCAAGACCCCGGGCGACCCGGACGCCATCTACTCGGATGGTGTGGTGACGGGCTACGGGCGCATCTCCGGCCGTCCGGTGTGCATCTACGCGCACGATAAGACGGTCTACGGCGGTTCCGTGGGTGTGACCTTCGGCCAGAAGGTCACTGAGGTCATGGATATGGCCATCAGGATTGGCTGCCCAGTTATCGGTATTCAGGACTCCGGCGGCGCCCGCATTCAGGACGCGGTGACCTCGCTGGCCATGTACTCCGAGATCGCCCGCCGCCAGATGCCTTTGAGCGGCCGCAGCCCGCAGATCTCCATCATGATGGGCAAGTCCGCCGGCGGCGCCGTGTACGCACCCGTGACGACCGACTTCGTCATTGCCGTGGACGGCGAGGCCGAAATGTACGTCACCGGTCCCAATGTCATCCGTGAGGTCACCGGTGAGGACATCACCTCCGCGGACCTGGGCTCCGCGCGCCAGCAGGAGCTCAACGGCAACGTCCAGGCCGTCGTCGGCTCCGAGGAAGAGGCCTTCGACTTCGTCCGCGACCTGCTCGACCACCTGCCGCTCACCTGCTTCGACCCGGCCCCAGAGTTCCCGGCGCCGTCCGACGCGGAGCTTGACGATGCCGCCTTGGACTCGTTCATGCCCGACGACACCAACGCCGGCTATGACATGACCGAGCTGCTTCCGCTGCTGGGCGACGATGAGGACATCATCGAGCTGCAGCCCAACTTCGCGCCGAATATGATTACGGCCTTCGGCCGTATCGACGGTAAGACCGTGGGTTTTGTGGCGAATAACCCGATGTTCAACGCGGGCTGCATCGACGCCGATGCCGCCGATAAGGGCGCGCGCTTCATCCGCATCTGCGATGCGTATAACATCCCGCTCGTCTTCGTCGTCGACACCCCGGGCTACCTGCCGGGCGTGGAGCAGGAGAAGGCCGGTCTTATCCACCGCGGTGCGAAGTTCGCCTTCGCCGTCGTCGAGGCGACCGTCCCGAAGGTTTCGCTCATCGTGCGCAAGGCTTACGGCGGAGCCTATGCCGTCATGGGCTCGAAGAACCTCACTGGTGACATCAACCTGGCGTGGCCGACCGCGCAGATTGCCGTCATGGGTTCCGCCGCTGCCGTCGTCATGATCGCCGGCAAGCAGCTCGCCGCCGCCGAGACCCCGGAGCAGCGCGCCGCGACGAAGAAGATGTTCATGGACTTCTACGACGAGACCATGACCGCGCCCTACGTTGCTGCGGAGCGTGGCTACCTCGATGCCATGGTCAATCCCTCCGAGTCCCGTCTGGCCCTGCGCCGTGCGCTGCGCCAGCTCGCCGACAAGGATGTCCACGACCTGCCGAAGAAGCACACGATTTCGCCGATGTAGCACTTGCTGGTCTCGACGCGATAGACTCAACGAGACATTTTTCAAAAAATAGGAGGCCGGCATTATGCTCAGCAGCGTTCTCGACCTGTCGGGAGACATCATCAACTACATCATCATGGCGGTCAACCAGCTGATTGCCGCGGTTAGCCCGCGCTAGAAGTTGCGACGCGTCTCGCCTCTCTGTATTCCCGGTCCACGGTGTTATCTCGCGGGCCGGGTTTCTCATGTGGTGAGCACACTCGTGGTTCGTTACCTCGTTGCTATCAAACTGTGAAGGTTTTGACAGGTTTAAATCATGCTTATTGCAGAAGATTGTGCCATAATAGAGTCATGCGTTTGAGAGAGGCGCATGAGAGATAGAGAGAACCCCTCCTCCCGAGGGGCGAGCGGCCTGAGAAACCACTCGGAGTCGGGAGATTTGAGAGAGACCATCGGCCCCCAGGAAACTGGGGGCCGATGGTATTTTTCTTCAGCCCCTGATGCCCGTCGTGCTTAACTGGAAACCATGGAACTTTCCGCAGCCCTCGGCCTGGCCACCTCGGCGGGCCTGAACGCCTATATTCCTCTGCTCATCTACGGCGTGCTCGCGCGCTACACCGATTGGGTAAACCTGCCGGAGGGGTGGACGTGGCTTTCGGACCCGATTCTGCTCATCATCATTGGCGTGCTGCTCGCCATCGAGATTGTCGCGGACAAGGTGCCGGCGGTCGACTCGGTCAATGACATTATTCAGACGCTCGTGCGTCCGACCTCGGGCGGGCTTATGTTTGCCTCGGCGTTCGGGGATCAGACGGTGGGTGACTCCAGCGTGTGGTCGGAGCCGAAGACGTGGATTCTGCTCGTCGTTGGCTTTGGCGTTGCGTTGGCCATGCACCTGCTCAAAACGACAACGCGGCCCGTCGTGAACACCACCACCGTGGGCGTGGGTGCCCCGGTGGTCTCCACGGCGGAGGATGTGTTCTCGGCGGGCCTGGCGGCATCGGCAGTCTTTGCGCCAGCGCTGGTGCTCGTGCTGATTGCTATCGTCGTGGCGCCTGCTGCTTGGCTAATCTGGCGTTTCGGCGCATCGCGACGACGCGCCAAGCAAACATCAGAATAAAGCTCATCACGGACGCCACGATGAGGAAGCTGTAGTGGGGCATGCGCCCGTTGACCACGGTCCACAGGATCATGCCGATGATAATGGCGCTGGGCCAGACGATGATGCCCTCGCCGTAGTGGTTGCGGGGCTTGACCAACGTGACAATGCCCCAGCCCACGAGCGCGCCCACGGCCCACGGCCAGAACGCGTCGATGGCGCCCAGGAACGTGAACGGCGGGTGCGCCGCGCGGGCGAAGAGCGCAAAGAGGACGAGGGCAGCGATATCAAGAAGCGGTGCTGTGCGCACTGGAATCCTTTCCATTGAGGGCCTGATAGGTAAGGCCCTGGCGAGCGTAATGCCAGAAGTAGATAACCCAGCCAATGATAGTAACCAGGGCAAAGGAAATCAGGCGGTAGATGAGCGCGGCGGAGGTCGCGCCCACGGCCGTCATGCCCGTGGCCACGAGTGGGCCGATGATGGCGGCCTCGACCGTGCCCAGGCCGCCGGGGGTGACCTGCGCGGAGCCAGCAAGTTTGGCGGTGAGGAAGGCGAGCGCGACGCCCGCCATCGTGGTGGCGTTCTCACCGGCGCGCAGCCACGGCATTTCACCGGTGACGGCCCACACGGCCGCCCACAGCGCGAGCAGGTCGAGCAGGCGATGGACGAGCGAGGCGCCCGAGACAATCCCGAAGGCCCAGCGCGACAGGTGCACCTCGCCCAAGTGGTCGACCTCCGCGCGCAGGCGTGCGAGCTTGGGATGGCCGAGCCACTTCTTGAGGGTCTCAGGGTGCTCCGTGAGCCAGAAGATGCCGCCCGTCGCCGCGGCCATGAGCGTCACGGTGAGGATGAGCGAGCCCAACGCCATATCTGCGTTGAGGAAGAACACACCTGCGATGCCGATGAGCGCGAGCCACATCGTAGAGATCGCGGAGGACAGGAAGAAGAAGTAGCTGCACAAGGCTACCGATGCCCCCCAGCCGCGCTGCACCTGAAAAGTCAGGATTGCAGAGAAGGCGGGCCCGCCCGGCAGCGTCGTGGACCAGGCGTTGGAGGCCATGGAAATCGCGAAGGCCTCCCGCAGCGGAACGTGTACGCCGCCTGCTCCGATGAGTCGGCGCATGACCTCACTCATCGAGGCCACTGCGCCTAGCGCGAAGACGACCACGAGCACCACGGGCAGCAGCTCCGCGTGCCGCAGGCTGCGCAGGCCGTCGCCGATGAAGTCGAGCTGGTCCCTAAAGAACCAGCCCAGCGCCGCAAGCGCGACGAGCGAGACTATCCACGTAATCCACTTGCGGTTCATTCTTTTTCCAAACGTTTCACCAGCTCGCTGAAGGGCACAAGCTCCGAATCGGTGTCCGCGGTGCGGCGGCCGCGGTAGGGGCCTTCCGGTTCCTCCATGCCTGCCGTCTCGGCAGCGGGCGCGGCGGGGGAGGGGGCATCGGCAAGCTGGGCGTGGCCCATGCGGGTGTAGGCGCGCTGGATAAACCGCGGGGCCCACCAGTTGTCCTCGCGCAGGAGGTGCATGACGGCGGGGACGAGGAGCATGCGCACGACGGTTGCGTCGAGGAAGAGCGCGAAGATCATGCCGAAGGCGATGTACTTCATCATCACGATATCGGAGAAGCCGAAGGCGGCGGCGACGACGATCATGATGAGCGCGGCGGCGGTGATGATGCCGCCGGTGTGCGCGGTGCCCTTGGCGATGGCCTCGTCGGTGGAATCGCCTGCGCGGCGGGCCTCGACCATGCGGGAGACGAGGAAGACCTCGTAATCCGTGGAGAGGCCGTAGACGATGGCGATGATGAGGACGAGGACCGGCGACATGAGCGGGCCCGGCGTGAAGCTGAGCAGGCCCGAGCCCGCGCCGAGGACAAACATGCCGGTGAGAATGCCCAGCGTGGCGCCGGCGGTGAGCACTGTCATGATGACGGCCTTGGCCGGCAGGACGAGCGAGCCGAAGACGAGCGCCATGAGGATGAACGTCGTCGCCACGATGTAGAGAGCCATCCAAGGGAGCTTGTGGATGAGGGCATCGAGGGACTCGACTTCCATGGCGGGTGTGCCGCCGACGTAGAGTTCGACGCCCTCCGGAGCCTCGATGTTTTCGAGCTCGTGGACGATGCGCGTGTAGTCCGCGCGGTCCTGGATGCCGGCGGAGAGCACCGTCGTGCCGTCCACGGTGGAGGTGGACGGCGTCATGGGCTCCGTGAGGCCCTGGAGGCCGCGGACCTGCATGTAGACGTCCACGAGCTGCTGGTTGCTCTCCGTGCCAGTGACGACGAGCTTGACCGGCTCCGTGCGGAAGCCCGGGAACTCCTCGTTGAAGCGGTCCTGCGCGACGCGGGTCTGCTGCGTAGGCGGCAGGTAGGTTTCGTTGATGCCGCCGAAGGTCATGGCGAGCGTGGGCAGCGTGAGCGCGATGAGCAGCCCGGCGATGCCCACGGTGACCCACGTGGCGCGCTTCATTGCGAGCTTGGGCAGCCTGTACCACCAGGAGTCTTCAAGCGTTCTCGCTTTTCGGCTTGTGCGGCGCACGGTCCACTTGTCGATGTTCTTACCGAGAAGGCCGAAGAGCGCGGGCAGCACCGTGACCGAGAGGAGCGCGGCGAGGCCCACGGCGGAAATCGCGCCGTAGGCGACGGACTTGAGGAAGGCCTGCGGGAAGATGAAGAGCCCGGAGAGCGCGAAAGCGACCATGAGGGCGGAGAAAACCACGGTCTGGCCGGCGGTCGCGGTGGTGCGGGCGACGGCGTCCTGGGTCTCGCGGCCGGCGTCGAGCTCCTCGCGGAAGCGGGAGACCATGAACAGGCCGTAGTCGATGGCCAGGCCCAGGCCCAGCAGCGTGACGACGGCCTGGGCAAACGTATTGACCTGGAGGAAGCCCGTGAGCACCGAGAGGATGCCCAGTGAGCCCAGGATGGATAGGCCGCCCACGACGAGCGGCATGAATGCCGCGACGACGGACCCAAAGACCACGAGCAGCAACAGGCCGACCAGCGGCAGGGCGGCCTTCTCGGCGCGCGCAATGTCGTTGGCCATGCCGTCATCGAGCGCGTCCGCGACGGCGGTGGCGCCGGCGACCTGGACGGGCAGCTCCGTGTCGTAGAGGGAGTCCTCGATGGCGCGGTAGTCCTTGAGCGTCTGCTCCCCGTCGCCCTTCAATCCAATGGCGGCGAAGGCGACGTTGCTCTCCGCGTTCTTGAGCTTCGGGTTGCGCGAGTCGAAGTAGCTCGTGACGTGGTCGATCTGGTCCGGGTACTGCTCCTTGAGCCCCTCGATATAGGACTTGGCGGCGTCGAAGTTCTTATCGGGATCGTCGATGAGCAGGATGACGTCGCCGTTGTTATCGCGGCCGAACGTGTCCTGCTCGATCTTTGCGGCAGCCGTGGACGCCGAGTTCGGATCGTCCCAGCCCTCCTGGCTCATCCGGTCGCCCAGTTGGGTGCCGAAGACGCCAAAGAGTACGAGGATGGCCGCCACGATGAGCAATGGCACGACCTTGCGGTGCTTATAGGAAAATAGGCCCCAGGAATAAAACACGCGACCTCCTTATTTAAGCAACGCAGCGAGTGGGCGGAACGGCTGGAGCCACGCGCCGCCCTCCGGCAGGTTGTCCAGGTTGACGCGCGGCAGCGGCTCGCGGAACGAGCCCTCGATGTCCTCGAGATCCACGAACTCGAAATGCGCCACCTCGCCTGCTGCATGCAGCGCCCAGTTGGCGTGTTCGCGGAAGCCGAGCACCGTGACGGCTACGCCCGTGTGGGCGAGTTCGCGCAGGAGCGGCTCGAAGTTCTGGCCGTCCGCGCTCGCGACGACGACGCCGGCGAGCTGGCCCCGGTTGGCCTGGATGTGGTCAATCATGTCCGGGTCGACGTCCGAGTCCTCCGTGAGCTTCGGCTTGGCGAAGACGCCAAAGCCGACGTTGCGGATGGCTTCGACCCAGCTGCGGATGGCATCGGCATTGCCGGGCGTGACGTTGGTGAAGACTCCTGCCTCAGGGTCGGCGCCCACGGCCTGGGCCTGCTCCACGAGCCAGCGGCCGATGACGTCGAAACGCGGCCGGTGCGCGGCATCTGGGCGGTGGCCCAGGATGGCCCCCAGGCCCATGTCCATATTGGGCGCGTCCCACACGAGCAGGTACTTCATTTACTTCTTCTCCCAGAGGTATTCCTTGATCACGTGGTCTGCGTCGAGACCCTTGCCCTCAAACTTCGTAATCACCTGGCGGTCCGTGAGCTGCGGGCACTCCGGCCACGGCCAGTCCTTGTACTCCAACTGGGGCTCGACGTTCACGAGCTCATCGATCCACTCGGCGTAGCCCGCGTGGTCCGTCGCGACGTGGAGCACGCCGCCTTTTTTCAGGCGCGAGGCAAACAGATTGAGCGGGCCCGACTGGATAATGCGCCGCTTGTGGTGGCGCGCCTTGGGCCACGGGTCCGGGAAAAACACGCGAATGCCGTCGAGCGACTCCGGCTCCACCATGCGCATGAGAACCTCCATGCCGTCCCCACGGACCATGCGGATGTTTCCGATGCCCCCGCGCACCACCGCGCCCAGCAGCTTGGCCAAGCCCGGCTTATACAGCTCGACGGCAATGACATTGGTGTCCGCTTCGAGCGGGGCCATTGCGGCCGTCGAGGTACCGGTGCCGGAGCCGATCTCCAGGATGGTCTTGGCACCAGTGCGGCCGAACCACTCGTCGATATCGATGCGCTCGTTGGCGAGCTCGCGCCCTAGGCGCGGCCAGTGCTCGTCGAAGAGCGCCTGCTGGTTATCGGTGAGCGTGCCGCGCCGGAACGTGACGTTGCCTAGGCGCGGGTAGTCGAGCTCGTTGCCGAAGGTGGCGTTGAAGTCAGTCTGCATGGGACCGAACTGGCCGCGCTCACGCTCGGTGAGGGCCTGTTCAGGGTTCTGTGGTGTAGTCATCGCACCCTATTGTTCCTGTTTTTAGGTCAAGGACCAATATTGACAGGCATTGCTGCTTCTCTCGTCCGCCCGCGCGGTTATAACCAGGGCGTCGGCGCGCCGAGACTGCGTGCGTGCTTTGTTGGCATCGGGGGCACTGTTCCCCCGTTTGAGGGTGCAGGAGTGTGGCGCATTTCCCACGGCTTCAGGGGTACCCGCGGCGTAAGTTAAGGTGGGGAGCGTGGATATAACCTGTTGGTTTTTGTTTAGCCCACAAAAGTGCTTGTAGCGGCTACTCTGTACTTGCCAACACCTGATGACCCTAGGAGAAGTGAATGACCGCTCAGATTCGTGGCCTCGTTGGAGAAATTCCGACCCAAAATGAACAGCTCATCTCGTGGATTAGCGAGTCTGTCGAGCTTTTCCAGCCGGAGAGCGTGGTCTTCGTGGACGGCTCCCAGGAAGAGGCTGACCGCCTTGCTGCCGAGCTCGTGGAGAAGGGCACTCTGATTAAGCTCAATGAGGAGAAGCGTCCGAACTCCTTCCTCGCGCGCTCCAACCCGTCTGACGTCGCCCGCGTCGAGTCCCGCACCTTCATCTGCACGGAGAAGGAAGAGGACGCCGGCCCGACCAATAACTGGATGGACCCGACCCAGATGAAGGCCGAGATGACCGAGGCCTTCCGTGGCTCCATGAAGGGCCGCACGATGTACGTCGTGCCGTTCTGCATGGGCCCCATCAACGATCCGGAGCCGAAGCTCGGCGTTCAGCTCACTGACTCCGCCTACGTCGTGCTCTCCATGCGCATCATGACCCGCATGGGTAAGGAAGCCCTGGACAAGATCGGTGCCAACGGCAACTTCGTCCACGCGCTCCACTCCGTGGGTGCCCCGCTCGAGCCGGGTCAGGAAGACTCCGTCTGGCCGTGCAACGAGACCAAGTACATCACCCAGTTCCCGGAGACCAAGGAAATCTGGTCCTACGGTTCCGGCTACGGCGGAAACGCCATCCTCGCCAAGAAGTGCTACGCCCTGCGTATCGCTTCCGTCATGGCGAAGGAAGAGGGCTGGATGGCCGAGCACATGCTTATCCTCAAGCTCACCAACCCGGCTGGAAAGTCCTACCACGTTGCCGCTGCCTTCCCGTCTGCCTGTGGTAAGACCAACCTCGCCATGATCACCCCGACCATCCCGGGCTGGTCCGCACAGGTCGTGGGCGACGACATCGCGTGGCTGCACCTGCGCGAAGACGGCCTGTACGCCGTCAACCCGGAAAACGGTTTCTTCGGCGTCGCGCCGGGCACCTCCTACGACTCCAACCCGATCGCGATGAAGACCATGGAGGCCGGCAACACGTTGTTCACCAACGTTGCGCTCACCGATGACGGCGACGTCTGGTGGGAGGGCATGGGCGGCGACACGCCGGAGCACCTCATCGACTGGCTCGGCAACGAGTGGCGTCCGAACGAGGCGACCGGCAAGGCCGCTCACCCGAACTCTCGTTACTGCGTCCCGATTGCTCAGTGCCCAACCGCGGCTCCGGAGTACGACGACTGGAAGGGCGTCAAGATCGACGCGATCCTCTTCGGCGGCCGCCGCGCGAAGACCGTTCCGCTCGTCACCCAGGCTTTCGACTGGAACCACGGCACCATGATCGGCTCTCTGCTTTCCTCCGGCCAGACCGCTGCCGCGGCCGAGGCCAAGGTTGGCTCCCTGCGCCACGACCCGATGGCTATGCTGCCGTTCATCGGCTACAACGTCGGTGACTACCTGCAGCACTGGATCGACATGGGCAAGGAAGGTGGCGACCGCATGCCGTCCATCTTCCTGGTCAACTGGTTCCGCCGCGGCGACGACGGCCGCTTCCTGTGGCCGGGCTTCGGCGAGAACTCCCGCGTCCTCAAGTGGATCGTCGACCGTATCGACGGCAAGGTTGAGGCCACCGAGACCGTCGTGGGCCACACCGCCCGCCCGGAGGACATCGACCTCGCTGGCACGAACGTCCACATGGCCGACGTCAAGGAAGCTCTTGCCGTGAACCCGGCTGACTGGGCCGCCGACATCGAGGACAACGAGGCCTACCTCAAGTTCCTCGGCGACCGCGTCCCGGCTGAGGTTCACGAGCAGTTCGAGGCTCTGAAGAAGCGTCTCGCTGACGCAGGCGTTTAAAAAACGACTGCAGCGCCGCCGACCCGGGCGGCGCTTTCTTTTTCTTGGACGAACCTCAGGGCCTTCGTCGCCGACGCGCGCGGCCGAGCGGTCACGCCCGCAGCACGAGCACCAGATTCGACGTCAAGAACTCGCGCAGCACCGGCACGCGCACGACCCACCACGCCCACCACGGGTGGTAGCGCGGAAAGGCACACCACGACCGGCCGCTCGAGCGAGCCCAGGACAAGCCTTCCCGCGCCGACACGGCGAAGAGCGACTCACCAAACACGTTCTTCGGCGCGTGGCCGTGCACTCGCGTGTAGCGGTCGCGCGCGAACGCGCCGCCCACATAGTGCTGCCACAGCCCGGTCTCGTGCCCGCCGAAGGGCCCGAGCCAGACCGTGTAGCTAATAATCACCAGGCCTCCGGGCTTGGTCACCCGCAGCATCTCGCGCGCCATGTCCCACGGCCGCGGCGTGTGCTCGACAACGTTGGACGAGTACGTCACGTCGAAGGCGCCGTCTGCGAAGGGCAGGTCAGCGCCGTCCCCGCGCACCGCATTCGCCACACGGATGCCGGCCGCAGACATCTCCGAGTGCGAAGGCTCCACGCCGAAGTAGGACGCCCCGCGCGCCGCGAACGCCGAGGCGAAGTAACCCGGCCCGCCGCCCACGTCGAGCACGCGGCCCATCGGCACGCCATGGTCCGCGCAGAGTGCCGCGACCAAAGAAGCGGTGTCGTCAGCTAACCCGCCGTAAAAAAGAGACGGCGCCGTTTGCTCAAAGCGGAACGAGCGCAGCAGCCGCCACGAGCGGCGCAAGGTGGCCAAGGCACGGGTTTTCTTCATAACCCATTAGGCTAGTAGCTCGACATGAGAATTCTTTTACTGTGCTGGCGCGACTCCACCCACCCGCAGGGCGGGGGCTCGGAACGCTACTTGGAGCGCGTGGGCGAGTACCTCGCCGCGCACGGTCACGAGGTTATTTTCCGCACCTCGAAGCACATGAACGGCGCCCGCCGCGAGAAGCGCGACGGCGTGACGTACTCCCGCGCAGGCGGCAAGTTCACCGTCTACCCGTACGCGCTCTTGGCGCTCGCCACGGGGCGGTTCGGCAAGCTTGGCGCTGTCATTGACACTCAGAACGGCATCCCATTCTTCGCCCGCCTGGCCACGCGAAAGCCAGTCGTCCTGCTCACGCACCACTGCCACAAGGCGCAGTGGCCCGTCGCCGGCCCCTTCCTGTCTCGTCTCGGCTGGTTCCTCGAGTCCAAGGTCGCGCCCCGCGTCTACCGCGGCGTGCCCTATGTCACCGTCTCGCGCGGCTCCGCGGCGGACTTGGAGAAGCTCGGCGTCACGGGCATCGAGATCATCGAAAACGGCGTCGACCCCATCCCGGCCCACGTCCCGCGCCTCGAGCGTGAGGCCGGTCTGCACCTTGTTACGCTCTCGCGCCTCGTCCCGCACAAGCAGATCGAGCACGCCATCGACACGGTCGCGGCCGTGCCGGGCTCGGTCCTCGACATCATTGGTAGCGGCTGGTGGGAGGCTCAGCTGCGTGAGTACGTCGAGAAGCACGACCTCACTGACCGCGTGCGCTTCCGCGGCCAGGTCACCGAGGACTACAAGCACGCGCTGCTCGACCGCGCCGATATCCACCTCATGCCCTCCCGCATGGAGGGCTGGGGCCTCGCCGTCATGGAGGCCGCCCAGCATGGCGTGCCCACCATCGGCTACCGCTTTGGTCTGCGCGACTCCGTCCGCGACGGCGAGACCGGCGTGCTCGTCGAGACCCTGCCCGAGCTCATCGCCGCCACCCGCCAGCTTTCCGATGCCCCCTCCCGCCGCGCCGCACTCGGCACCGCCGCCCGCGACTTCGCGGCCGGTTTCTCCTGGGAGTCGACCGGCCGCCGCTTCGAAGAACTTCTGTCTTCGCTGTAAAACGGCATGCCGAAGTGCCCGCCCTTCGGGCGGGTTATCTGTTGGTCTAGTTGCAGGGGATGTCGGGTCCGAATTCGCGGCGTTTGTAGATTCGC